>CAMLEL010000039.1 GCA_946478935.1 uncultured Armatimonadota bacterium | reverse complement strand
CGATGATCTCATCGTCGGAGATGACGTCGTCATCGGTCGGATGAATTGGATCACCGCATTTCCTTCCGACAATCCGAACCACTTCACGGAGGATCCCAACCGTCACCCTGCGCTCGTTTTGGAGGACCATGCGGGGTTGACAAACCGCCATATCATCGACTGCACGAGCAAGATCACCTTTGGCCGGATGACTACGATCGCCGGGTTTCAATCCCAGTTCATCACCCATAGCATCGACCTTCGCGTGAATCGCCAGCGCTCGCAGGAGATCCATATCGGTGAATACACATTTGTTGGCACCGGCGTGATCGTGTTCGGGGGAGCCAAACTGCCGGCGCGCTCGGTCCTTGGCGCTGGCTCGATGCTGTCGAAGTCCTATGAGGAGCCGGACATGCTGTACGGAGGTGTCCCTGCTAAGCCAATCCAGCCAATTGAAAAGGATTGTGCTTACTTTATGCGAGAAGAAGGGTTTGTAAAATAGTGTTTACGGACAAGCAACCATGTGTGGAATAAACGGAGCCTACCGATATCGAACCGCCGGGAAGCCTTTGGACGAGGCCGAAGTGATCCTTGTCCGGGATAGAATGGCGTCCCGTGGACCCGATTCGGCCGGAATCTGGATGTCTCCCGATCGGTGCCTGGGGTTCGGTCACCGTCGACTCTCGATCATTGACCTGAGCGAAGAAGGCAATCAACCGATGCACCATCCGTCGGGTCGCTACACGATCACCTATAACGGCGAAATCTACAATTACGCCGCGCTGAGGGACGACCTGCTGGCGCGCGGCCATCGGTTCCGGAGCCATTCCGATACTGAGGTTATCCTGACCCTCTTCGCGAATGAAGGGCCCTCGATGCTGCCCAAGCTTCGAGGCATGTTCACCATTGCAATCTGGGATGAACTGGAGCGATCGCTGTTCCTCGCTCGTGATGCGTTGGGAATCAAGCCCCTGTACATTTCGGATGATGGGAATACGGTCCGGTTTGCATCGCAGGTCAAGGCGTTACTCGCGTCGGGGGCAGTAGATACTCGCCCAGAACCGGCCGGTCATTTCGGTTACTTCCTATTGGGTCATGTTCCCGAGCCGTATACGACGTATCGCGGAATTCGGTCGTTGGAAGCTGGAAGCTATCTGATCATCGATGGAGAAGGGAACCGGAAGCAAGCAAGGTATTACGATCCAAAGTCCTGGCTGATGGCAGAGCCTCGAATCGGCAGTCGGAGCGAGCTACGGGAGGCTCTCATCGATTCAATTCAGCATCACTTTGTTTCGGATGTGCCTGTCAGCTTGTTCCTATCGGCGGGCAAGGATTCGACCACGATGCTTGCGCTCGCATCGGAGTCAAGCGAATCTGATATCCATGCCGTGACCCTGGGATTTTCAGAGTACGCCGGCTCAAATGACGATGAAACGGTGCTTGCGGCGCAGGTTGCGGAGCGGTACGGCGCCAAGCACGTTGTTCACTTCGTTTCCCAGGATCAGTTCAAAGAGGATCTCGATGAACTTAACGCCGCTATGGACCAGCCAAGCGTGGATGGGGCTAACACCTTTTTTGTCTGCAAGGTTGCGGCGGGACATGGGGTCAAAGTGGCTATCTCGGGTCTGGGAGCAGACGAGATTTTCGGCGGGTATCCATCCTTCCTGCAAGTTCCCAAGCTAACGCGATCCCTGGGATGGTCCAAGGGAATGCCATTCCTTGGGCGCGGATTTCGCAAGACCGTTCAGGGTCTCAAGCTCCACCCGTCACCCAAGTTCGCGGGAGTCTTGGAATACGGATCGTCAATCGAAATGGCCTACTTGCTCAGGCGAGGACTCTACATGCCATGGGAGATCCACGAGTTCCTCGATGCTGACTTTGCGAACCAGGGCTGGTCGGACCTGGCGATTGAAGATCGCTTGAAGGAGTTGACCTCTGAACTGCCGACCATACATGCCAAAGTCGCCATGCTGGAGTTCACTTCCTACATGCAAGATCGACTGCTCAGAGATAGTGATTGGGCAAGCATGGCAAGTTCACTGGAACTTAGAGTGCCGTTCGTGGACGTCGAGTTCTTGCGCAGGATGGGTCCTTGGGTGGCTTCACCGGAGCCGCCGACCAAGAACGATATGGCCCATTCGCCAAGCCTGCCTTTGCCCGACAGCGTCCATTCGAAACCGAAGACCGGCTTCCAGATACCCGTGGCAGAGTGGACCGCCAAGACTGGACCAAGTGAAGAGATTCCCTTGAGACAATGGACGAAACGCGTCTATCGCTCGTTTGCCGGAGACGATTTGATACGACGCCAAAGGATTCCAGCGTAGCCCGATGGCGTCCATCCTTCATGTGATCCACTCGGCGCGCTCCGAGAGCGGCGGACCCATCGAGGGCGTTCGACAGCGCGGACGCGTGTTGACCGAAATGGGGCACCGGGTTGAAGTCGCATCATTGGACGTGCATGCACCCGAGGGGGTGGGATTGAAGGTTCATGCGCTTGGAGAGCAAGAAGGCGGCTATGGTAAGAGCAAAAAGCTCCTCAATTGGCTGCAGGACCATTCCCACACTTACGATCATGTGGTCGTGAACGGGATCTGGCAGTTTCATGGCTATGCGGTTTGGAAGACGCTGGCTCCGAAAGGAAAGCCCTATTTCGTATTTCCTCACGGCATGTTGGATCCGTGGTTCAAGACCGCCTACCCGCTCAAACACCTCAAGAAGAGTCTCTACTGGAGACTGATCGAGTCGAAAGTGCTTCGCGATGCCAAGGCAGTGCTCTTTACGTCGGAAGAGGAGCGGCTATTGGCCGCGCAATCGTTCAAGCCCTATCGGGTTCGGGAAAAAGTTGTTCGCTATGGAACGGCGGCGCCGGAGGGGAATTCCCTGGATCAGGAGGTAGCTTTTCGAGGAACGAATCCACGCATCGGCGACCGCCCGTACATCCTATTTCTGAGTCGCATTCACCCGAAGAAGGGTGCAGACCTGCTGCTTCATGCTTTTGCCGAAGTCGCCCAGTCTGCGCCGCACCTTCAACTTATCATGGCTGGACCCGACCAGGTTGGCCAGCAAGGCAGCTTGCAGCAGCTAGCCAGTTCATTGGGCATTGATGATCGAATTCACTGGCCGGGCATGCTAACCGGCGATTTGAAGTGGGGCGCCTACTTTGGATGCGACGCATTCATCCTGCCATCTCATCAGGAGAACTTCGGCATCGTACTGGCAGAGGCGATGGCTTGTTCGAAACCGGTGCTCACGACCCGGAAAGTCAACATTTGGCGCGAGATCGAATCTTCGGGTGCTGGAATCGTGCGGGAAGACACACAACAGGGCGTGACGGACACCCTGCGTACTTGGTTATCATTGACGGAAGACCAGCGGAAGGTCATGGCGAGCGCCGCCAAACGATGCTTCGACGATCATTTCGAAATCCATGGTGCGGCACGAAGCTTGCTCGAAGTTATGACGGAGGCGAATGTCAAGCGTACACATCCATAGTCAAGCTGGCAAGCATGCGTCTCCCTGGACGAAGGCTCAACGCATCAAAATGCAGCTTTGGGGAATCGCTTGGGCACTCCTATGCTCATGGACGCCAAAGCCGCTCTACCGTTGGCGCAACGTGGTGCTGGCCGCCTTTGGCGCAAGGATCGAGGGTACGCCTTTCGTTCATCAAAAAGCCCGAATTCAGATTCCGTGGAACCTAGAGCTCAGGCACCGCGCATCGGTGGGAGATCGCGCAGTTCTCTATTCGCTGGGTCCCATCACCATTCGCGAGGATGCGGTCGTCGCTCAGGAAGCTTACATCTGTACCGGAACTCATGACTTCACCCAGGCCCATGAACCCCTGGTCACCGCGCCCATCTACATTGAGCGCGGAGCATTTATCGGCGCTCGGGCGTTCATCATGCCGGGTGTAACGATCGGCGAACGTGCCGTTGTGGGAGCCATGGCCCTGGTCATCCGGGATGTTCCAGCAGAATCAATCGTCGCCGGAAACCCTGCCAAGGCGATTGGCCAACGGGGCAAGTCGCTTTGAAGATCACCATCGTTCAGGGAGCCTTTCTGCCGGTTCCTGCGTTGAAGGGCGGAGCGGTCGAGCGAGCGTGGCATGGCCTTGGGCGCGCCTTTTCGCAAAAGGGTCATCAGGTGACGCATCTCTCCCGCAGATTCCCTGGACTGCCGAACATGGACTCCGCCGACGGTGTGACGCACGTGCGTGTTTCTGGATTCGACACACCGAGCCAGATGTGGAAGCTGAAACTGTGCGATCTGCGCTACAGTCTGCAAGTCAGAAAAGCGCTACCCAAAGCTGATATCGTCGTAACGAACACCTTCTGGCTGCCATTGCTTCTGCGAAACGACTCGCGTGGCAAAGTCTACGTGCACGTTGCCCGAATCCCGAAGGGCCAGATGCGATTCTATCGCCATGTCGCGCGGTTGCAAGCTGTCTCCAAGGCGACCGCGGCGGCCATTCTGGCCGAATGCCCAACATGCGAGCCGATCGTCCGAGTCCTGCCTTATCATCTCGACGACAAGTGGTTCCGACCTTCGAATTCCGTAAGTCGAAGCGACCGAAAACTCCTCTTTGTGGGTCGAGTCCATCCTGAGAAAGGGCTTGACATCCTGATGGATGCGATCGGCCGAGTACCTGAGTCAGTGGATCTTGCGGTCGAGGTCGTCGGGCCCAGCGATGTTGCTGCCGGCGGCGGAGGCGAAGATTTCCTCGCGAACCTCAAGCAGGCAGCGGGAAAATCGGGACGCCAAGTTCAATGGACCGGGCCCATTTACGACGTGGACAAACTGATCGACGCCTACGACGGAGCCCGGGTTTTCCTTTATCCATCCGTTGCCGAAAAGGGCGAAACCTTCGGGGTGGCCCCGCTGGAAGCCATGGCTCGCGGGTGCATTCCGGTGATATCCAGCCTCGACTGTTTTCTCGACTTCGCGGAGCCAGGGAGGAATTGCGTTCAGTTCGATCACCGATCCAATGCGGCGGACCATCTCTCAAATGGAATTCAAGAGGCAGTGGCGGCCGACGCGGAGATTGCATGCCAAGCCCGTAAAACCGCCGAACGCTTTCATGTGGACAGGGTGAGTGACCTTTACCTCGATGACTTCCGGTCGCTGGTGAACGCATGAACGGCGAACTCACCGTCATCATCCTGACGTTCAACTCGGCAGCGTCGATTGCCGACGTTGTAAATTCGTGTCGTAGCATTGCCCGCCGGATTCTGGTCGTGGACTCCCACAGCGCGGACAATACACGAGAGATTGCTGCGGGGTTGGGTTGCGAGGTCGTCGAGCATCCCTTCGAAAACTATTCAGCGCAGCGAAACTGGGCCCAGTCATATGCCGAACTCGGTCAGAAGGACTGGGTGCTTCACTTGGATAGCGACGAGGAACTATCGGAAGAGTTGCGTGCCAGTATTCAGGCTGCAATTGCACATCCCGTGGCGGACGGCTACCTAATGCGGCGCCTTACCCATTTTTGGGGCAAGCCGATTCGCTTTGGACACATGAACCCCAGTTGGCATCTCCGGCTCTTCCGGGCCGAATTCGGACGATGCGAAGATCGGCTATACGACCAGCACTTCATCGGAACCGGTCCGACGGCCAAGCTCAAAGGTGTGCTCCTCGACATGCAGTCGGTAGATCTGGAGCGATGGACGGCAACCCATAACCGGTGGTCGACAATGGAGGCCCTCGAAGGCGCGTCAATTCGAGGAAGCGCGGAGGGCAAGTTGAAGGAAAGCCTCATGGGCGATCGGCGAGAACGTAAGCGCTGGATCAAGAACCGGCTTTGGTACAAAGCACCGTTATTCCTGCGAACTTATGTATTCTTCTTCTACAGCTATGTTTTGAAGCTCGGGTTCCTGGATGGAAAAGTCGGGCTGGTGTACCACACACTGCAAGCGTTTTGGTTCAGGTTTTTAGTGGACGCAAAGATCGAAGAGAAGACCCGGTCTCAATAGATCTTGCCGCTCTTGACATAAGCTGCGTCAAACCAATCCGTCGCAAAAGCTTGAAGATCTTCCAGTGGGGTTTGCTCATCCAAGGTCATGACCCTCATCAAAGCGCCTTCCGGCTTGACTCCCTTGATTTCTGAAAGGAACCAATCCCAAAACATGTCATTGCGGAGGTTGTACGTGCCCGTAGGGCCCCTGTACGTGTAGAGCGCGATTCTTTCCCCCCGCTCGCCCTTGAGGCCGATTGCAACGGCATTGACCTTGTCCCGCTGTTTGGTGTCCAGGGTGATGTGCTTTTCCCAGGTGATGGCCCAACTCTGACCCGGGAAGCAGTCTTTGGGGTCATGCAGAGATAGGCGATCGTTTGCCGCGACGACGACGGTGTCAAACCGGTTTTTCTCGTCCGTGAAGACACGCGCCACAATTCCGTAAGGATTCAGGGCCTCGTACGAAGTGTCCGGCATCTTGTACGAGCACATAGGGTTTTCCTGGCTCGGAATCATTTCGTAGCTGCCCACCTTCATCGGCAGGTTCTGTTCCATCCACGATTCCGTTCGCCAAGGCGCTTTGGACTTTGGCTGAACGATTGCCGCGATTCCGAAAACCAGGAATATTCCGGCGAGAATAAATGAACGCTTCTTTACGATTTCCATCCGAGAACCTTTGTAAGCTTGAGCAAGATCAAGAACGAAATGACGAGGCTGATGTAGCCGCTGTAATCATGGAATTGGTGTCCGGCCTCGTCTCCCCAATTGCTCCCGACGACGCCAATCATTACGATGCGAATCGCATTTACGATCAGAGCCATAGGCACTGCCGAAAGCAGCAGGATCAGGTTCTTCCACCAGTTCAGCTTGGCAATCAGGATAAAGAAGATACTGATGGAGGAAACGGCAAGCAGCAGCTTCATTCCACTGCAGGCGATGCCGATGTTCATTGAGAACCGTTCGACAAGAATGGTGGAATGATCGATCCGATAAGGATTGAGTTGCAAGACCTTCAAGAGGACGTAAGACAAGTCGGTCGACCATCGCTGAATCCATTGGGTGTACGAGTCGACAACTCGGTCGAAGATTGGCAGTCCAAATGCCAGATAGCCGATGGGAATGGCCAAAGCCGCAAACCACTTTCGTCCCGCCACGAACCAAACGCTGCACATGAGCAGCATCACCATGATGATGGACTGGAAGGTCCTCATGTCCGTTCGATTGGCCACCCAGCCCGCAAAGAGCAGAATTGAGATCGGAATCAACGGCCAGTTGGACGGCTTGACGGGGATGTTGCGGATACTGGGCCAGCGATCCCAAATCAACAGGCCGACACAGATCGGCACCACGGCTCCATGGGCGTAATAAGTGTCGTCGCCAAACCAAATGGTTGGCAACCAGCGGAAAAGCGGCCAGAAGGCGACCACCAAGGCGATCGAGATCGCGGCGACTGGGATCAGCCATTCTCTCGAAGGTTTGCCAGACGGTCCCGGGGCTTCGAGTACAAGTTCTTCAGACGCAGAGATCATTTCAAAAAAATGTGAATGCCACCGGATGAGCAGCTCCAATCCAATTATGACGCCACAAACTTCAACAATCGTGCCGAATCAGGGGTTCCTGCCGATTCCGAGCAATCCTGCGAGCTTTACTTCTTGAAGAAGAGTTGGATGGCGATCAGCACCAGAAATCCCGCAAACAGCTTTCGCAAAAGGACTTCGTCGATCGACATGGCCATTTTGGACCCGAAGTATGCGCCACCGATAAATGCCACGGCGATGAAGGACCCGACTTTCCAATCCACGTTCCCGGCCTTGGCATAGTTCATCACTCCAAGAACTCCGACGGGAGCGAGCAGAGCAACCAGGGACGTCCCTTGAGCCTTCTGCTGGGAGAATCCCAGGAGGTAGATGCATGCGGGCACGATCAGTATTCCGCCCCCAATCCCGAACACGCCTCCCAGTACCCCTGCGAGAAGGCCGACGGCGATGCTGATTACGACGTCCATTCTCGTTGTATACCTGCGAACTCGATTGCGCACGAAAATCGCCAAATTGACTTTTTTCTTATGCTTCGAGGTCCCTTTCTGACGACCGCCTCCGCTTTCTGCTTCGTTTCAGATGCATACGCGACAGCGTGAAGAAAGGAGAGCACCATGAACTGGGACACAGTCGAAGGAAATTGGAATCAGTGGAAGGGACGCCTTAAAGAAAAGTGGGGCGACTTGACGGACGACGATATTCAAATGCTGGATGGCCGTAAGGACCAGATTGCTGGAAAGCTTCAGGAACGCTACGGCATGGCCCGCGATCAGGCAGAACGTGAGCTCGACAATTGGGCAAACGACTATCGTGATCGTGACCGAACCAATCGCTAAATCAACAGGAGGAACCAAATGCTTCACTACGCATTAGTATTCTTTGTCATCGCGATCATCGCCGCAGTCTTCGGATTTGGCGGCATCGCCGGAACCGCGTCGGGAATCGCGCAGATTCTCTTCGTTGGATTCCTGATCTTGGCTGTCCTCTCACTTTTGTTTGGACGCAGAACCACGGTTTAAAGCAAACCACTAACAACTGAATAACGGAAAACTGAATATGGTGAACAGACGGCTCGTCGGCAACGGCGGGCCGTTTTTTTGGGGCCGCTGACGAAAGTTGGTTCCCATCAAGGATAGAACCCGTTACACTATCGCCATGAGTTTTCTCAAGAAACTTCTCGGCGGCGGTACCGGCAACAATGAACAGGGAAGTCTGAAGGACGTGATTCAGCAGGCCAAGGACCTCCAAGCTCAGTTCCAAGGTCAAACGCAGCAGGACTGGTCCCAAGCTTCGACAAGCGATCTGATGGCTCAGGCGACGGCCAACATGGAAACCCTCACGGGTCAAAAATCAGAGCCTCGAACTGCATTTATCAAAAAAACGACTTGTCACAACTGTGGTGGCGCAAAAACTCTGGCCCCTAAGACCGCCTATGTCTATTGCGATTTCTGTGGCAGCCTGACGGACTACGACTTTCAGAAAGCCTGCGAGAATCCTCAATCGGCCATGCCGGGCCCGGCATATGAGCAGCTCATCCGAGATACGAATGCGGACGCCCAAATGGCCAGGCAGACGAAGGATCGGGACAAGTTCTATGAGATCCAAGCCCGGTTGTTTGACCGCTGGGTCGACCTGTGTCCCAATGCCGTTTCCCCCCGGGCGAAAAAAGATCCTGAGTACCGCGCTCAGTTGGTGAAGTACATGGCGACCACGGCGACGGTCAATGAGTTTGACGAGGCATATCAGGAGTTTGCTGGCCGAGTGAACGAACAGGTTCGGGCCATCCAATGGGAAGGCATGTTTCCAAAAATGACGGCCAAGGGAGAAACATTCTGGCCCATGTATGAGACCGTGAAAGCCCAGCTCGAACACAGCTACACGCTCCTGAAGTCTGAAGGCGTTTTGGACCTGCATCCGGATCAGGCGCCAGAGTCACTCCAGCGACGCATGACATGGTCGATGTTCTGTCAGGGTTGGCTGCCCACTCTGGCTGAAGCTGACTCTGAGAAGATGATTGCGGACGCGGGCCTCAAGGGCGAGTACACCAAGCTGGAGCCGTCAGAGACCGATCTGAGGCACTGCGGAGGCTGCGGCGGAGAACTCGAAACCGTTAGGGGTGGCAAGAAGATGGTATGCGAAGAGTGCGGCACCGTTGTAGATATTGAACATCCCGAGGTCAATTGCAACAACTGCGCGGGCATGATCAGCTTTCCAGTGGGCAAGAACCGCATTCAATGCCCGTATTGCCAGGCCGAAGCCCAGCGTATGACATGGTGAAGAAAGGGCAGTTCGGATTAGTTCGGGGTTCGGATTAGTTCGGATTGGTTCGGATTGGTTTGGGGTTCGGTCGCCCCTAACCAACCCGAACTGACCTAACTCCCGATCTACAGCGTTCCGCGCGGGGCCTGCTCGCGCTCGATCGATTCGAACAGCGCCTTGAAATTGCCCTTACCGAAGCTCTTTGCGCCCTTTCGGTGGATGATTTCGTAAAAGAGCGTTGGCCTGTCAGTCACCGGTTTGCTGAAGATCTGCAATAGGTAGCCTTCGTCGTCCCGGTCCACCAGGATTCCAAGCTCGGCAAGCTCCTCGATGTTCTCGTCGATCTTGCCGACGCGCTCCTCCAGAACTTCGTAGTAGGTCTTGGGCACAGTCAAGAACTCCAAACCGCGCGCCTGCAGCCTTGACACGGTGTGAATGATGTCGTCGGTCCGCATGGCAACGTGCTGGACTCCGGCCCCGCCAAAGAACTCCAAGTACTCGTCGATCTGGCTCTTCTTCTTGCCCTCGGCCGGTTCGTTGATCGGGAACTTCACCCGTCCATTCCCGCTGGCCATGACCTTGGACATCAAAGCCGTGTAATCCGTCGAGATGTCCTTGTCATCAAAGCTGATCAGGTTGCTGAAGCCCAGAACATCCTCATACCACTTGACCCAGGTGTTCATTTGACCCAGCTCGACATTGCCGACACAATGGTCGATTTCCACAATCCCGATCGGATCCCCCGGTTCGTTGCGGCTCTGGAATCCGGGCAGGAAATGCCCATTGAACTTGTCGCGGTTGATGAACGTGTGCAAAGTGTCGCCATAGGTGTGGATCGACGCAATCCGGACGGACCCTTCATCACCCTCGAGCGAGTAGGGTTCATGCGCCGAGCGTGCGCCCCGACGTACCGCCTCGTTGTAGGCCCAGTCGACATCGTCCACTTCGAACGCGATGTCCTGGACGAAGTCGCCGTGCTGGGCAATCGCGCCCGCCATCGGGTTCGAGATGCGCTCGCGCTGGCCGCGGCGCATT
>CAMLEL010000038.1 GCA_946478935.1 uncultured Armatimonadota bacterium | reverse complement strand
GGATAGGTCCGTAGCGATGTCGTCTCGCCCCTCGGCGTAAGGAACCCTACGTCGGTGGGTGGACCCCGTCGAACAAGTAGGTGAACTAGAAAAACATGTGGCAACGCTTTACAGAACGCGCCCGGAAGGTGGTCTTCTACGCACAGGAGGAGGCACAGAAGTTTGGAGAGGGATACGTCTCGACCGAACACCTTTTGTTAGGGCTCGTCCGTGAATCCGATTCGGTAGCGGCACGCGTCCTGGACAAGCTTGGAGTGAGCCTCACACGAATTCGAGCAGAAGTCGAAAAACAGCTCCCGAGGGGAGATGCACGGCCTTCCCAAGACATGACGCTAACGCCGAGGGCGAAGCGCGTCATTGACTTGGCCTACGACGAAGCTCGGAACCTCAACAACAACTACATTGGAACCGAGCATCTTTTGCTCGGGCTGATTCGAGAAGGCGATGGTCTGGCGGGCAGAGTGCTCGCCAAACTCGGGGTCGAGCTTGAAAAAGCTCGCCGCGAGGTTATGGCCCTGCAGGACAACGAGAGTCAATCAAAGTCCGGCAGCTCTCGCTCTTCCGGCAGCGGCAGTTCGAGTGGAGGAACCAAAACCCAAACGCTGGATGAGTTCGGAAGAGACCTTACCGAACTCGCCCGCGAGGGACGGCTTGATCCGGTCGTTGGAAGACAGAACGAGATCGAGCGGGTCATGCAGATTTTGTGCCGTCGCACCAAGAACAACCCGTGTCTCATTGGAGAACCGGGCGTTGGTAAGACGGCCATCGCTGAAGGCATGGCGCTCCGGATCGTCAGCGGAGATATTCCTGATCTGTTGAAGGACAAGCGGATCGTGGCTCTGGACCTTGCCGGTCTAGTAGCCGGAACGAAGTATCGCGGCGAATTCGAAGAACGAATGAAGAAGGTGATGGAGGAAGTCCGCAAGGCGGACGGCCAGGTCATCTTGTTCATTGATGAACTTCATACGCTTGTAGGCGCGGGGGCCGCCGAGGGCGCGATCGACGCTTCCAACATCATGAAGCCAGCGCTGGCGCGGGGCGAATTGCAGTGCATCGGCGCGACGACACAGGATGAATTCCGCAAATACATCGAGCGGGATGCGGCACTTGAGCGACGATTCCAGTCGGTCAAGGTCGCTGAGCCGAGCGAAGAAGAAGCGGTTGATATCTTGAAGGGCCTGCGTGAGCGATATGAAGCTCACCATCAGGTGGAGATCACCGATGATGCGATCACAGCCGCTGTCCAACTTTCACAGCGCTACATCTCGGATCGAACGCTGCCTGACAAGGCCATCGACCTGATCGACGAAGCGGCGTCGCGAGTGCGACTACACGAGAGTCTGCCGCCGAAGGACGTACGCGAAGATCGCGTTCGATTGTCGAAGCTGCGGGCGGAAGTCGAGCACCTTCAGAAGCGGGTGGAAGCCTCGGATGAACTGTTGAAACTTCAGACCGAGCGTGACGAGCTTGAGGCTTCGATCCAGAAGCGTGAAGACGAATGGAACGAAATCGAGCGGAAAGAGCCGGTGGTTGGCGAATCTGAGATCGCCGGCATCGTACAGAGTTGGACTGGAATTCCGGTCACCAAGCTTGTGGAAGCCGAAAGCCAGAAGCTCCTTCGAATGGAAGAAGATCTGCACCAGCGGATCATTGGCCAGAAGGATGCCGTGTCGGCAGTGGCTCGTGCCATTCGACGTGCTCGAAGCGGATTGAAGGATCCGAAGCGACCGATGGGAAGCTTCATATTCCTTGGTCCAACGGGTGTCGGAAAGACTGAGCTTGCCAAGGCGCTGGCTGCCTACCTGTACGAGAAGGAATCTAACATGGTCCGGATCGACATGTCGGAATACATGGAGAAGTTCTCCGTGTCACGACTCGTCGGTGCACCTCCAGGGTACGTCGGCTACGATGAGGGCGGACAGCTCACCGAACAGGTGCGGCGAAACCCTTACACGGTTGTTCTTTTGGATGAAATCGAGAAGGCTCACCCTGAAGTATTCAACATCCTCCTGCAGGTGATGGAAGATGGGCAGCTAACCGATAGCCAAGGGCGCACTGTCGACTTCCGCAATACGATCATCATCATGACTTCGAACGTCGGCGTAAGGCCGATCGAAGTCGAGGGCAAGCTGGGCTTCAATAAGCGCACCGAAGATCCGAATGATCCGAAGGTGTACGAAGCGATGAAGAATCGGATGACTGAGGAGATGAAGAAGCTCTTCCGTCCCGAATTCCTGAACCGTGTGGATGAAGTCATCGTGTTTACGCACTTGAAGAAGGAAGAGATTCTGCAGATTGCGGAGCTATATCTGAAGCGCGTGAACGAGCAGGCAGCCGCCATGGAGATCACGATCGACCTGAGTGAGTCAGTCAAGGACTTGCTGGTGAACGAAGGTTATGATCCGAATCTTGGTGCGAGACCCCTGCGTCGAGCCGTGCAGCGATTCATCGAGGACCCGTTGGCAGAGGAGATGCTCCTTGGCCGATTCCAAGCTGGTGACCATATCTTGGCCGACCTGGCAGAGGACGATACGCGAACCGTCATCTTTAAGAAGAAGGGCGCGGACGACGGGAAGTCTAAAAAGAAGGAACTGGCAGCCAAAAGCTAACGCCAGAGCCTAAGCCCCCTAGCCCATTCAGCGGTTGGGGGGCTTTTTTGTTCGAATCTTTTGGCGTTCGAGTAGATGCACAGAGGTGCGCACTTGCGGTGGTGGGGATGGTCACCTCTTGAAATTGCTGGTGGTCTGAGTCATGACAGCCGATAAGAACACAGATGACCCACCACGATGAGCAAGGACAGCTTTACACGGCAGACATTTTGTCTGCGCTCAGCTATGCGCTCGATTTGACTGAGGGGCAACCGATGGGTCACTCAGTCCGAACATGTTTGATAGCGCTGCGCATTGGTGAGATCCTGGGTTTGTCTGATTTGGAACGCAGAGACTTGTACTTTGCCTCCCTGCTCAAGGATGCGGGCTGCTCCAGCAACTCCGTGCGCATCCACAAAATTTTCGGCGGTGACGAGCTGATTTCCAAACGACATGTGAAATTGATCGACTGGTCGAGCAATCTCGAATCGATCAAGTTCGCATTTGCCAATACGGAGCGCGGGGGGACGTTTGGCATGAAGCTCCAGACGATGATACGGTCGCTCGGTACACCGCGAACGATCATGGATGGAGTTACCAAAGCAAGGTGTTCTCGTGGCGCCCAGATCGCGCTCCAACTCGGATTCGGTAACTCGGTCGCGGAAGCGATCTATGCATTGGATGAGCACTGGAACGGGAAAGGATCGCCCGAACACCTGAGTGGAGATTCGATACCGATCTTGGCGCGGATTCTCTGCCTCGCCCAGACTCTGGAAGTTCTCTATCAGACGTTTGGTTTGGATGAAGCACTCTCAATCGTCCGCAAGCGAACCGGTTCGTGGTTTGACCCGCAAGTTTCATTTGCAGCCATTGCATTGGAGACCGAGACTCAGTTTTGGCTGTCCTTGTCTGACTTGAGCCGACATCACTTGCTTCATCTTGAGTCGGCTGCCTGCTTTGAGATTGCAACTGATGCGAGCATCGATCAGATATGCGAAGCGTTTGCCTCAATTATCGACGCAAAGTCGGCATTCACCGGTGAACACTCGGTACGGGTAACCCGTTATTCGGTCCACATCGCGGAGGCGCTGGGACTCGATTCAGATCAAGTCCGGGTTGTCAAAAGAGCGGCGCTGCTGCATGACATTGGCAAATTGGGCGTACCCTGCAGCATCTTGGAAAAGCCAAGCAAACTCAGCGATGTCGAGTTCGAGGTTGTTAAGAAGCACCCTTATTTCACGGAACAGATTCTTGGCCACATTGCAGGCTTTGATCGCATTACCCAGGTCGCTGCTGCCCACCATGAGCGGCTCGATGGCAAGGGCTATTTTCAGGGATTGACTGCATCTCAATTGGACATTGAGATGCGAATGATCGCCGCCGCAGACGTCTTTGACGCCCTATCCGCCAAGCGGCCATACCGTGATGCCTTGCCACATGAAAAAGTGATGGAGATCATGCGATCTGAAGCGGGCACCGGACTCGATCCGACGTGTATCGAAGCTCTCGATGCCCAAATCGAACTCCCAGCAGCTGCCTGAAGATTGGCGGTGATGTCCTGCGGCCTACGGTCTAGTGTCCGTGCGAGGCGATGCAGGCCTTGCAAAGCATTTGGCCATCATGAGAGACCAGTTCGGCAGCTGGAAACTCTTTTCCGCATTGAGCGCACTTCGCAAGGGCTACGGTTGTTGAGGCGGGCTCAGAAGCGGTCGGACTTGCAGCAGCGGGATCGCTCGGCGTGCAGCCCCCGACGGTTACGATCAACAAGGCAGCAAAGAGTAAGTTTCGAAGATTCATCCGGACGATTGTGGCTCAGAACACCCGAGTCTTGCCGAGCATCCTAACAGGAGTGCCTCTTCCCTGCTTGTTGGCTCCCGGTGAGTCCTTCTGATTCCCGTTGGGCTTGCCTGCCATAATTGAACTTGGTGGCCCAGGTCGATCGCGTCGATACCGCGCTCGAGGCCCGACTCAAGTTTCGGGCAGCCGCAGTCAGCCTCGCGTACAACATTATCCTAACGCTATTAAAGTTAGCAGCGGCTGTACTCTCGGGTTCGGTCAGTCTCCTTTCAGAAGCTACGCATAGCGCAACCGACATCGTTGCTTCCGGTATCGCCTATGTCAGCGTTCGGGCCGCCTCAGCACCACCTGACGAGGAGCATCCCTATGGTCATGGGAAGATCGAGAGCCTTGCTGGCTTCGGCGAATCGATCTTGCTGCTGCTAATCGTCGCCTATATCGTTTTTGAATCGGTCCAGCGTTTGATTCGACCCTCCGAGGTTCAGAATTTGGAACTTGGAATCTGGGTCATGGTTTTCTCGACGGTCACCAGTTTTGGGGTCTCACGATATGTCAAACGCATCGGAGATCGATCAAGCAGTCTTGCTCTACTATCCAATAGTCAACACCTGATGATGGACTGCGTGACCTCACTCGGGGTGCTTGTGGCTTTGCTTGCCACGCGCTTAACGGGCTGGCAGCAGGCTGATCCGATTTTTGCCCTGGGTTTTGCCGCTTGGATGGCCATTGGCGCTTGGAAGCTCGCGCGGAAAGCATTCGATCAGCTGGTTGATCGGCGACTGGAGGAGCACGAAATCGAGCGGATCAAAACATTTATCGAAGCTCGACCAGGGCTCCTTGGCTACCATCGACTGCGAACGCGACTCAGCGGAGATACGCGACTGATCGACATGCACATCGTGGTTCCAAATGAGTGGAGTTTGAAGCAGGCGCATGATGCGGCCGATGCTCTGGAGAAGGAGCTAGCGCGCGATTTTGCCCCCGCAACCGTCTTTATCCACGTCGATCCGTACGATGCCACAAAAGTTGCTGGGAATTCTGCCCAAAGTATGGAATAGGTCTTCATAGAGGAAACACTCCGTGATTGGCGCACTTTTCTATTCGGTCGGCTCGTTCTTCGTAGCGGGAGTTCTCACGTTTATCTCGACCATGTTCCGACCGATTCAGGATAAGGGAGAGAGCCGTCCCTGGCTCGCCTTCATCTTTTGGATGATTTTTGTTTTCAGTGCGCCCTATCTTTTTGCGGAAGTTCTTACGCGATTCGTGGTGAAGGGCATCGATAAGCCCGTAAAGAATGCCTACGATGGCGTCGAGATCAGCGGCCCCATGCAGTTCTATCGGGTCATTTGGTACACCGGTGACAAAGCGAAAGTTGTGGCGGTCGGCAAGGAGCCACAAAGCTGGGGTGGCACTGATCGCCCGCTGGTTACCTTCAATATGGTGAAGGATGCAAAAGGAAACTGGCAGTGCAAGAATTACAAGCTGGTGTACTCGGATAAAAACAACCGGGATGGTTACACTTTCCCGCCGTACTGGTGAGGCAAGCGACATTTCAAGTAAGTAAGTACAATCGGGGCCTATGGCCTCGATTGCCTTTTTTGGCGCCGCCCAAACCGTTACCGGTTCCAAGCATCTGATTCGCACGAATGACAAGCAGATACTCGTCGACTGCGGGATTTTTCAAGGCAGTCGCGAATTGCGTCAACGGAACTGGGAAGAGTTTCCCTTCAATCCGCGCGATTTGGACGCGGTCGTTGTGACTCATGCCCACATGGATCACATCGGCATGATTCCGAAATTGGTCCGGGAGGGATTTCAGGGCCCAATCTACTGTACGCGGGCAACTCTCGGCCTTTCGAAGATCAGCCTGCCAGATAGCGGGCGCCTGCAGGAGGAAGAAGCGCGTTTTGCCAACAAGCATGGAAGTCGGCATCAACCCGCACTACCGCTTTATACAGAGCAGGACGCCTATGCCTGTCTCAAGCGATTTGTTCCGGTTCCGTACTGGGACTTTCAACCGCTTCCCGGAGGCGGCACGTTTCGATACATGCCCGCTGGACACATTCTGGGTTCGGCGTTCGCCGAAATCTACTTTGAGAATGGCGAGCGGATACTTATGGGCGGCGACCTCGGTCGTTACGACACGCCGATCATCAAAGATCCAGCAGTCGTTGAATGGGCGGAGTACCTGGTGCTGGAAAGCACCTATGGCGACCGAGTTCATGCCGATGAGGACATCTTCAATCGCTTGGAAGAAATCCTGGGGGAGGCATCGCGCTCAGGCGGCGCTGTGCTGGTCCCAAGCTTCTCGATTGGGCGAACCCAAGAGATGCTCTATTACCTGAAGGTTTTGCAAAACGAGGGCCGCATGCCACGGATGCCAATTTTCATCGACAGTCCGATGGCAGTGAGTGCGACGCGCATTTATGCCGACGCGCGTGAAGAGCATGACGAAGATATGAAGCTGGCGCTCGATGAAAACAACAGCCCCCTGGAGCCAAAGCTACTGACCTTGGTCCGCGACCGCGAGCAGTCGAAGGCGCTCAATCGGCAAAGTGGGCCCATGGTGATCATCGCCGGGTCGGGCATGGCCAACGGTGGAAGAATCGTCCATCACCTGAAGTATCGACTGGGTGATCCTGCCACGCAGGTTGTCTTCACGGGGTACCAGGGCGAAGGCACACTTGGCCGAGAATTGTTGGAAGGAGAGCCAGTAGTGGAAATCCACCACCAGCAAATCCAGGTTAGAGCCAGCACCACGAAGCTCAATTCCCTTTCGGCGCATGCCGACCAAGGCGAAATCATGCGCTGGTTGAGCGGGTTCAAATCTCCTCCCAAAACAACTTTCATCGTTCACGGCGAACCGCGTGCGCAAGAGGCTCTGGCCCTCAAAATTCGAACGGAACTCGGGTGGCAAGTTGAAATCCCGCACCAGGGCCAAGAGATCCAACTTGGTAGTGACTGATCTGCCATAGTCCTTTCGTGCGGATACTAGTGGTCGGGTCAGGAGGGCGTGAGCATGCCCTAGCGTGGAAGTTGGCACAGGAAGCCGAGGTTCTTGTCGCTCCGGGTAACCCCGGTATTGCCGCCGATGCGGAATGCCTGCCGGTTTCGGCGAACGACTTTGAGGGTTTGGCGCGCGTGGCGATCGAGCGGTCTGTAGACCTGGTAGTGATCGGCCCTGAAGATCCTTTGATAGCAGGTTTGGCTGACTATTTGCGGTCCAAGGGCTTAGCTGTCTATGGCCCCGGACAAGTCGGCGCTCAGTTAGAAGGATCCAAGGCCTTTTCCAAAGACTTGATGGCCAGAGCGAGCATTCCCACGGCCAGATTCAACTCTTTCCGTGACGCAGAGTCGGCCAAAGATTTTGCCCGCGATCTATACAAGGCGGGCAGCATGCCGGTCATCAAGGCAAGCGGGAACGCGCTGGGGAAAGGCGTCGTGGTTGCAAACTCAATCGAAGAGGCCGAGGACGCGATCGAGGCGATGATCGTCGAAAAGAGATTTGGCGAGGCGGGAGCGACCATCGTCGTCGAAGAGCGACTGCTCGGCTTTGAGTTCTCGCTTCTCTCGATTTGTTCGGGTCAGGACTTTATCAGCCTTCCGGTGGCCCAAGACTACAAGCGCGCCTTTGACGGCGATCAAGGTCCGAATACTGGCGGGATGGGCACCTATTCGCCAGTGCCGGCCGTGAGTCCAGACCTGGTCAAGAGAGCGGAGGAAGAACCGGTTCGTCCGCTACTGGCTGAACTCGCCCGCACAGGAATCGACTACCGGGGCACTCTTTTTTGCGGATTCATGGTTCAAGACGGCAAGCCGTATTGTCTGGAGTTCAATGTCCGATTTGGTGATCCAGAGACGCAAACTGTTATGAAGAGAATCGGTCCTGGCCTGGCAACGACCCTGTTGCAAGCTGCGCGTGGCGAGAAGTTGCAGTCAGCCGAGGTACTAGACAATGCAACCGTCACCGTGGTGCTCGCCAGTGGTGGATATCCCGGAACTTACGATAAGGGGTTCCCGATTACAGTCCCCGATTCGGCTGATCCAGCTGTCAAGATTTTTCATGCCGGAACAGCGATTCAAGACGATGCGCTGGTTACGAGTGGAGGTCGCGTCATGGCCGTTACAGCGGAAGGCGGGACTCTGGAAGAAGCCAGGAGTCGAGCTTATGAGGTTTCTGATCAGATTCATTTCAGTGGGAAACAGCTCCGGAGAGACATTGCCGCCGCCGCCCTCTGATAGGCGGTAAAGAGCAAATATGGTGAATTCCGCCATGCAAGGTTGCTGGTTTTTGCCTTCCCCCGTAAGCTTAACCGGGATAGTGTGCCGAGCCAGGACCGATTATCCAGAGTAATGAGTGGGAATCTGATCTTCGCAATGAACTCCGCCGTGTCGACGAATCAGGGCATCGGTGGGCTTGTCACACAGTACTGGTATGCGGCCATCGCGGTCCCCGCCGTTATAGTGATGGCGCGGACCTTCCGGTCCCGCCGCCGCCAAAAGACAACCTACCGCTGGTAGGTTGGCCGCAGTCCGCTTGCTTCCTCCCGGGTATCCTCAAACTCGTTTTGAACCGGAGGAAGCAACGCGGATGACCGAAGTGATCATGCCCAAGATGGGCGACGGAATGGAGGAAGGCACCCTGCTGGAGTGGCTCAAAAAAGAGGGCGACTCCGTAAAGTCAGGCGAAATCATCGGCAACATCCAAACCGATAAGGCCACTTTGGAGCTTGAAGCACCAGGTTCGGGCACGCTCAGTGGAATTCTGATCAAAGAAGGCGAAACCGTGCCGGTCGGCCAAGCCATCGCTGCTCTTTTGAAAGAGGGTGAGAAACTTCCCGAAGGTTGGGGCGGTGGATCGGCGAAGCCAGAAGCGTCTACGACCGACGCGGCATCAAAGGAAACGGCGACCGCCAAACAGCCTGAGCCGGAGCCGGCATCCCAAGAGCCAGCAGCATCGGCGGCCGCTGCCAATGGCGCGGTCAAGGAGACTTCGGGACGCATCAAAGCCAGTCCGCTAGCTCGGAAGATGGCCAAGGAACTCGGTGTGGATTTGGCAGGTGTTTCCGGCACGGGCCCCGGCGGGCGAATTGTCAAGGAGGACGTGCAACAGGCAGAATCGGCCCCCTCGGGGTCAGCGAAAACGGCGGTGTCTGCGCCGTCTGCTGAAGACCAAACCATCCAACTCAATCGGCTGCGTCAGATCACGGCAAAGCGAACGACCGAGTCCAAACAGCAAGTGCCCCACTTCTATGTCACGGTGGAAGTGGACGTCGAGAAGATCTTGGCGCTTCGGCAGATGTTTGAGGAGGAGGAAAGCGGCAAGGTCAGCATCAACGACTTTGTGGTGAAGGCATGCGCACTTGCATTACGCGAAATGCCCGTCGTGAATTCGGCGTTTCAGGGAACGACCCTGCTTCAGCATGGAGGCATTCACGTTGGCATCGCCGTCGCCCTTGAAGACGGGCTTACCGTCCCAGTGCTTCATGACGCAGATCGCCTGACTCTTCGACAGATCAGCGCGGGCGTCCGGGACTTGGCGAAGAGGGCCAAGGAAAACAAGCTGAGTCTGGATGAGTTGAGCGGTTCGACGTTCTCGATTTCCAATATGGGCATGTTGGATGTGGACAATTTCTTGGCGATCATCAATCAGCCCAACTCGGCGATTCTTGCGATCAGCACGGTTCGAAAGAAGGTCATTGCGACTGAAGACGATGAGATTGAAATCCGCAGCCGGATGAATATCACTTGCTCGTTCGATCATCGGGTCGCGGACGGAGCGGTCGGAGCGAAGTTCATCAATGTGGTGAAGGGTTATCTCGAGAACCCCACGCGCTTGATCAATTAGGACCTAAGTGCAACAGGTATGTCGCACCTAGGCTGGTCGGGGAATGGGGTATCCTTTTCCTTCCGCGCCGCTAGTGCGTATCGCGGCATTTAAGACCATGAGTGAAGAAGCAACCAAGCCGCAGAAGACGGAGGCCCCCACTTCTGCCGAAGCCCAAGGCACGCGGCCAAGCATCCCACGCGCCGACAAAGACGCGATGGGCGAGTCCGGACAACGATTTAAGAGCAAGCGCCGCCGCAAGGTCAGCTACCTGACCATCAACAAGATCGACCATGTGGATTACAAGGAGATCAACATCCTCCGTCGGTTCCTGAACGATCGCGGCAAGATCCTGCCCAGCCGCCAAACCGGCAACACGGCCAAACAGCAGCGCATGATCGCGAGCGCCATCCGAAAAGCCCGGGAAATGGCACTGCTTCCGTACGTGGTTACCGAAATGAGCGCCGAGCGACGAGAGTATGTTCCGCGACGCGAGCGGTACTCAGAGCGTCCTCCGCAGACAGAGAGCGCTGAGCCGAAGACCGCCGCACCCGCGGAATCCCCGGCAAGCTAACCCATACAAAGATTGAGAGCCGCCCGTGTGTAACCCGGGTGGCTTTTTTGTCTCTCTTGACACCTTGCTTTAGGTTTTCCAGCAAAAAACCTCTCAAATTCTGCAAACATCGCCTATTGGAATCGCGCGA
>CAMLEL010000037.1 GCA_946478935.1 uncultured Armatimonadota bacterium | reverse complement strand
TCATCGGAGGCGGATTCAAGTTTGAAAACCCCAATGCCGACCGCTCATGCGGCTGCGGCACCAGCTTCATGCCGAAAGCCGGTTAGTCAGTAGAGCCGAGCACCATTCGGGGCCGGATGACTTGGCTGAACAAGGACGACTTCACCTTCCGCGCGATCCAATCCGCACACGAGTACTTCGGATTGAAAGCCAGCGATGCGCTTCGGGGCGAAGTTCATCACCGCAATCACCTGTTTACCGGGCAGTTCCTCCAAACCGTAGATCTTTGTGATCTGTGCCGAGGACTGCTTGATGCCGATCGTAGGACCAAAATCGATGAAGAGCTTGTATGCAGGCTTTCGCGCTTCAGGAAAGACCTCAGCCCGGACGATGGTGCCGACCCGGATTTCGACTTTGTCGAAGTCGGCGTATTCAATCCTGTTCATGATCGACCTTGCAGCATGGTTTGGGTCGCTGTGAATCCAATCCAAGCTCCTACAATGCACATGACCACGCTGGCGCCAACGTAGAGAGCGGCAAGCGACCATTTTCCTTGATTCAAGTATTGAACGGTATCCCAGGAAAATGCCGAAAAGGTGGTGAATCCGCCGCAAAACCCGGTTGCGATGACAAGGCGATAGGAGGGATCGGTGAAGCCGTGGGGCTCAGCCGCAAAAAAGGCTCCGATCAAGACCGAACCGACAACATTGATAGCGAAAGTCACCCAAGGTAATGCATCCGGCCCTTTGTCGACCGCCCAGATGCCAATCCAGTACCTCAAGTTCGCGCCAAGAATCGCACCCAGTCCAATCCAAGCGCTCCTTGCAAGAGAATCCATGAACCCATAGTATCGGTTTGGGCACAAGTCTTGGGAAAGCAGGACCCAATTCGCTTGGACATTCGCTTGACTCTGGTTAGACTACAACGGAAGGTGGCGTCAAAGGCGCGAACGAGTTATGAACGAATTTGCGTCTGGGCAACATATCGGAATGAAATTGCTCTTTCTTGGATTGGCGATGTTTGGATCAGTGGCTTCAGTTTTGGCTGACCCACGGGATTTCAAAGTCGATGCTTCGCCTGTCTTCCAATCCAGC
The DNA here is from genome assembly GCA_946478935.1 of uncultured Armatimonadota bacterium. The sequence goes on along the minus strand of CAMLEL010000037.1, from coordinate 9,874 downwards.
GCTTCCTGGAACAGCATGCCAATCCACGTTTCCATCGAAAACCGTGGGCCCGACGCCAGGGGAAACCTCATCTTGATGGACAGCGCCGGGTCTACTCGCTATCCAGTGGAGCTTCCAACCGGCTCGAAGAAGAGAATCACCGCCTTTCCCAGCAATTCTCAATACGGATTCGCCCCTGAAATCTGGTTGGATACCAACCAGGGTCGATTTGAGATTCCTTTCACCACCAAAGGGTCCTATACCTACGGTGGATCGACTGCGGTCCTGATTTCCGATGATTTTGGCGAACTCGGCTTCTTGCGACAAGTCCAGCAACGCCGTCAGAACGAAGCATTGAATACCATCACTGATGCGTATGTCAAACCCGAAGACGCACCCGATCGGCCCGTCGGATACCAAGGAATCAACACGGTCATGTTGGGCGCTGGCAGTCAGCGGCTCTCTGATTCCGCCGTGGGGGCGCTTCACTCCTATGCCCTAACCGGAGGCACGCTGGTTTTCGTCGGCGGTGCATCAGCTACGGTGCTGGGTGATGCGAGATGGCAGGGCATCCTGCCGGGAACCAATTTCCGAACCACGACGATCGCCGATCCCCGCTCGCTCTCCAAAATGGGTGGTTCAGAGATTGGGGACTCGATTACGGTTGCTGCTGGTACGCCAAAACCCGGAACCAATTCTGAGGAGGATTCGGGGATCCCAATCATTATGGAGTCCAGCTATGGTCTGGGTCGGGTGGTCGTGTTGGCATTCAACCCATTCGAAGAGCCGCTTAGCCGTTGGTCGGGTCGCCGACGGGTTTTACAGCTCTTCATTCGCCCCGTCGAGCTTCAGCGTGCGGCGCAGTATCTCGCCCAATACGGCGCTACCAGTTCAGGGAACTACGATCCTTATGGCTCCAATCCGGGTTCTACTATCTATCCGGGTTCCTACAGCCAATCGAGTTCCGACCCATTTAGCGTGCAATTACCGCCCGCTACCAAGGTTTTCTGGATTCTGGCGGGATTCTTTGTGGCCGTCGTACCCCTCAACTTCCTCATTTTGCGGAAGCTTGGGCGCGGTGAGCTTGCATGGGTCACCGCACCCATCATCAGTTTGGTGTTCGCCGGGGCGTTCCTGAACCAAGCGAGTGATCTCTACAGCGCCAGCCTCTCCACCGCGACAACCGGTGTGCTCATCGCGCAACAGGGCGCGAACGAAGCGATGTTCGTGGGAACGACGCAGATGTTCTTTCCGAGTGGCGGCACCTACGACCTGAGGGTCGAGAACATCGATCAGTTGTCTTCGGGCATCAATGAATACATGGGTAGGGATGCGAGCCGAACCCAGGTCAATCCAGTCGACGTTGGGACAATACGCATACCTGACATGCGAGCATCGAACTTGGCATTCGAAGAACTCGATTATCGGCAGCGATACGCAAGCTATCCAAAGCTTGACCTGCAAATACAACCTGCGCGGCTCGGAAATATTCGCATCACGGTTGCAAACCGGAGCAATGGCACGCTTCGCAACTGCTCAGTTCTGGTGGCCGGACGCCGCTATGGGCTCAAAGAATTGGTCCCTGGTCAGAGCCAATCCGTGGAAGTCCAGCGAACAGGTTCTGGCAACGCTCAAGGGGACACGATCGGCAGTATCACCTCTCGACATCAGACCGTTGCGCTGGAAGCCGACTACTCTGGCCTGCGACCTGGACCTCAAATTGGTGCGAACGTTGCCAATCGGTCGAGCATCAGACTTGTTTACTTCGCCAGAATCGGTTCGGGGAGCAATTGATGAGTTCGTTGCGCTTTTACTTCAAAGACAATCCGATGATGGTGGAGATCACGCGGTTCCGTCGCCGGTTTCTTGGCGGAAGTTCGCTGAACAGTGTGATCTTCGCGATGTGCGCGCTGATTTACGTGGGCCTTGTGGCGCTCGTCTGGAACTACCGGGAAAGCGCCAATCCGATCATCCTGATCTTTCTGCAGACACTCATCTTCACGCTGCTGGGACCGGCCATGCTTCACGGGGCGATCGCTGGCGAGCGAGAGCGGCGTAGTTGGGATTTCTTACTGGTTGCTCCCGTGACCCATGGTCAGATCGTGGTCGGCAAGTTTATGGGCGCTGCTGCGGCCATCTTGACCTGTGCTGTTGCATTTTTATTGCCGATCGGCATAGGCGCCGTTTCGTACGGTTCGTACCATTACTCCGCATTTGGAAGCCAACCGCAGGAAACCGTTGGACTTGGACTGATCATTCAGGCCGAGATGCTATCCGTAAGTTGGGGCTTCCTGGTGTGCGCGGCAACCCTATTCTTTTCTGCGCGGTGTCGCCGGCCGTTTATCGCTCTGGGTGCAATCTTGGGATTGATGATCGGAGGCTTGATCATCTGGCCGATTCTGATTTCGGCGGCAGGCTTCAGCCGAGAGATCGACTTTCTAGTTTTCTTTCACCCCTTCTGGGCATTGGCGCGACTGGAAATGGGCAGATCGCGAATGAGCGATCCATACGGACTAGCATTCGGACTCCCACAAATTCTTTCGTACATCGTGCTCAGCATCGTTTTTCTGGTGTGGACCGAGAAGACCCTTCGATTTGCTGACTCTGAAGTCAAATTCCTTCCTCAACAAAAGAATGCTTGAAGTTAAAAACCTCCGCAAAGAATATGGTGGGCTGACCGCAGTGCGCGGCATCAGTTTTACGTTGCAGCCCGGTGATATCTTCGGCTTTATCGGCTCAAACGGAGCCGGGAAGACCACCACGATTCGAATGATCTCCACTTTGTTGGAGCCCACCAGCGGCACAGCGGTGCTAAATGGCGCGGACATTCGAAACGATCCGATGGCCGTTCGCCGGATGTTGGGTTATATGCCTGACTTTTTTGGACTGTACGACGACGTCAGGGTTTGGGAGTACTTGGACTTCTTTGCCGCGATTTACCAGGTTCCGCCACGAGAAAGATCGGCGGTCATCGACAATGTCCTTGAGCTCACGGATCTGACGGTCAAAAAGAGCGCCTTCGTGCAATCCCTGTCTCGGGGGATGCAGCAGCGACTCTGTCTGGCTCGATGTCTGGTTCACGATCCCCAGCTGCTCCTGTTGGACGAACCAGCTTCCGGCTTGGACCCGAGGGCCCGCGCAGAGTTGAAGGAGCTGATTGCCGAGCTCGGTCGTATGGGCAAGATCGTGATCGTCTCCTCGCACATCCTCCCTGAGTTGGCGGACTTCTGCAACACCGTCGGAATCATCGAAAAGGGAGAGTTGCTGGCTTTCGGTCCTGTGGGACAGATCGTGCAGGGCCTCAACTCGGCCAAGACGCTGCGAGTTCGATTCTTGGGTACCAATGGCGACCTGAAGCACTTTGCGGAAGGACGTCCGCACGTACAAACGGTCGAGCTTTCGGGCGATGGCGAGCTACGCATCGAGTTTGTCGGAAACGATGAGGATCAGGCTCAGTTCCTTCACGACATCGTGAGCGCAAATTTCAAGATCGTCGGGTTCCGGGAGGAAGAGGCCGACTTGGAAGACGTGTTCCTCAAGCTGACCACGGGAGCCGTTCAATAATGACAGATTGGCTCCGCCAGAGTGCGTCGTGCTATTTCGGGAACGCTGCTACGGTGAGGGATTTCCGGGTTCAACTTCGGGGAAACCGCGCCGTACTCTTGTGGGGCTTCTACCTGCTGATTCTCATTGGCTTCACGCTGATCGTGTACAGCTCCACGTCGGCCGGTGAGCAGGCGTCGATCGTTGAAGCTCAGCAGCGATTGCGCAGCTTTTACCAGGCGATCATGATCCTCTTGGCGGTGATGATCAACCTCATCTCCCCGGCATTGACGGCCGGCTCCATCGTGATGGAGCGTCAGCGTCGTTCCCTCGATCTCGTCTTTTCTGCTCCCGTCACTCCCAAGTACTACCTGGTGGGAAAAATGCTCAGCAGCTACCGATACATTTGGATGCTGTTGGTGCTCTCGTTGCCGGTCACGTCAGCATGCGTGGTCCTAGGCGGCTCCACTTGGGCGGACGTCATCGCAAGCTACATCATTCTGTCGTTCACTGCTTTGGTTTACACTTCCATCGCGCTGCTGTTTTCAACACTGTCGCGCCAGCCGGTCGCCGCTGTCGTTTGGAGCTACTTTGCCTCCATCGCCTACACTTTCGGGACGGCGTCGATCGCAGGCCCATCCACAGCAATGAGTTTCTACGGTGGGCGAACTTTGGAAGCTCCGTTCATTGCCACACTCAACCCTTATTTCGTGGTTCAAGCTGCGCCGACTTTCACGACGATCTACGGGTACGAAGTTCCGAACTGGATTCTGGGCGGAATCGCCGCGATCTTGATTGCCAAGCTCCTCCTGCTTGCCGCGGGATCGGCCATGTCAGGTTTTGGCGCACGGGAGACAAAGAGCCTGCGAATCCACGGACTGATTTACATGTTTTTGGGTTCTGCCGCGTTGGGTTACGGCGCAAATCCGACGATCCAGATGATTCGATCGAGCATCCGCTCTGCCTCCAGCCCGTCGGCGATCGGAAGCTGGCAGCCGCCGACGGACTTGGCTTTCGGTTGGGCGTTGATCGGTTTGTGCGCCCTGCTTCCATTTTTGACTTGTTACGGGGGCGATGCGGAGCGGCGTTATTGGTCAGATGGAGTGGTCAAGCTGAGGAATATTTTTATCGGAACTCCATCTGGGGGGCTTCCCTACATCCTTGGTTTAGTGATCGCTTCTTATCTGGGATTTGCTCTGATCAATCGGCAGTTCTATCTGGACGCGCCGTCCCCGGCAATTCTGTTTTGGAGCATGTCGCTGTGGGCATTTTTCTGGTCCATCGGGAGGCTGTCCAGCAGTTTCAATCTCGGCTTGCGTTCATCCCGATCCCTTCACTTCACCGTGATGATGGCTTTCATTGCGCTGCCTGTTCCGTTTTTTAGCGCGATGGGGGCTTTCAGCTCAAACAACGCAGGAGTCTGGGATCTTTACATTTTGCGACCGCTCATCGGTACCACCGATAACCGCGCATCGGCGTTGATCTATGGTGCGATCATGATCGGAGCAACGCTGATCGTCACCTATGTTGCGGAAACGAACGCCGCCCGAAAAGGCGTTCTACAGAGGTATACGGCATGAAAATCGACTCTGGCTCACTTCGTCGCTTCGAGAAGCGTGTGCGCGCGGTACGTGCGTGGCGCGGACTCGGAATCGGTCTGCTAATCGGAGCCGCGGCCTGCGTTGTGTGGGCAGCCCTCGATTGGTTCCGAATCGCCTACACCGAGTGGACCTGGATGGGCCTGGCAGCCGTTGTGTCGGGAGTCTTGGGCGCGATTTTGGGCTATTTCGCCCGAATCAGCGCATCCGACTTGGCGGTGAGCATCGACCGTCGTGGCAATCTTCAAGACCGGTTGACGACATCGATGGAGGTCGAGGGTGCATCCGAGTTCGAAGCCGCACTCAAAGAGGATGCTTCGGGCCGTATCAGCAAACTCAAGCCGCAGGACTTGTATCCCGTCAGAGTTGGAAAAATACAGCTCGGCACGGTTGCGCTTGGGCTTTTGGCGTCGATGATCTTCCTTCTCGGAAACAGTCCGATTCTGCTGAATCCAGACGCTCGCAAAGAGCGGGAGGAGTTGAAGAAGATTGGAGAAACCGTCGAGCGAATTGCGAAGCCACTGACCGAGCCCGACCGACCACAAGATTTAACGGATGCGGAACGGCGCATGGCGGACGAACTCAAGAAACTGCAACGCGACTTGATGAAGTCCAAAATCGGCAAGGAAGAAGCCCTGCAAAAGGCTAACGAGCTTTCCAAGCAAACCAAAGAGTTGGTCAAAGAACGAGCTGAGTTGACCAACGAAAACATTCAGAAAGCTGAATCCGCACTCGAAAAGCTGCAAAAAGCTGAACTTGAAAAAGCCGGATTGACGATGGATCCTGAAACTCTGGAAGCCCTGCGGGAGATGAATCGAGAGGAATCCGCGAAGGGCGAGCCCGGCAAAAACTCCCGGGAGCGGATCGATCAGAAGCTCCAGAAGCTGGATGAGCAACAGAAGCAACTTGAGCAGAAGAAGCAGGAATTGGCAGAGCAAAAGAGCGAACTGCAGTCGAAACTTTCTGAGGTTGAGAGCAAGCTCAAGTCCCCGAACTTATCGCCCGCGCAGCGAAAAGCGCTTGAGGAACTCCAGAAGAAGCTGCAGGAACAACTGAAGGGCCTTGAAAAGGAGATGGCCGAAATCCAAAAAGCGATCGAGAAGATCATGAAGAACAAGGAAGTTCAAGAGCTGCTCAGAAAAATCTCCGAGCATCCCAAGCTGAAGGAACTGCAGGAACTAGCGGCCAAGCTGGCCGAAAACGCAAAGATGGGCGAGAACGGCGAAATGCCCAAACTCACCAAGGAAGATCTGCAGGCGATGAAGGAGCAGATTGAAGCGGCCGAGGAACAAATCAAGGAACTGGCCAAGCAGCTCTCGGATCCAAAAGCACTGGATGAGTACCTGGAACAGTTGCGAGAAGCGCTTGCAAATATGGACCAGTTGGAACTCAACGCCGGTTTGTGTATGGCCTGCCTTGGTTTGTTCAACCTGCCCGGACTGCCCACCATAGCAAATCCGATCGATTTCATGACGGTCGATACGGGCCGGATCAACAAAAACGAAAGTGGCAAAGAGGGTCAGGGCAAGACCACCCTTACGCAGATCAAAGGAGATCGGCAGGAAAAGGGCGATGAATCCTACATCGAAATCAAGGGTCCAACCACGATTGGAAACCGGTCGGGCGTGAAATATTCCAAGGTTCTGCCCAGCTACAAGAAAAAGGCTGAGGAAGCCATGAATCGTAAAACGATTCCCAAGCAGCACGAAAAGCGAGTGAAGGAATACTTCGAGAGCCTTACAGGAGGCAAATAACGATGGCCAACGACCAGAACGCAGAATGGTTTCGGAGCACCTTCCAAAGCATCCGCCAAGAGGTCGCCAAGACGATCGTGGGCCAGGAGGAGCTGGTTGAGGGAGTCCTGGTTGGGTTGTCTGCCAACGGGCACGTGCTTTTGGAAGGCATGCCGGGACTTGGCAAGACCTTGTTGGTCAAATCTTTGAGCCAGGCGCTTTCACTTCCCTTCTCGCGGATTCAATTCACTCCTGATATGATGCCAGCCGACGTGACCGGCACCAACATTCTTTCCCAAGCGGAGACTGGGACCCGCTCATTCGAGTTCCGGAAGGGACCGGTATTTGCCAACATCGTGTTGGCAGACGAGATCAACCGGGCCACGCCGAAAACGCAGTCGGCGATGTTGGAAGCGATGCAGGAACGGTCAGTTACCGTCGGCGGCAAGCGTCACGACTTGGGTGAGCCATTCTTGGTGATGGCGACCCAAAACCCGGTTGAACAGGAAGGCACCTACCCGCTGCCGGAAGCACAGCTCGATCGATTCTTCTTCAAGCTGCTGGTTCCCTATCCCACCAAGGCTGAACTTGCAGAAGTGGTCCAGCGAACCACGGCAGGGATCCAGCAGGAGCCACAGCCGGTCGCACATGGCGAGGATGTGCTGAAGCTGCGATCGGTCGTGCGAGAGGTTCCCATCGCTCAAAACGTGATGGACTACGGCCTTTCATTAGTGGTTGGAACCCATCCCGAGGGTGAGGGGAGTACGCAGGTGGCTGCGCAATATTGCCGATTCGGTTCGTCGCCCCGTGGAGCACAGTCTCTGATCACCGCGGCCAAGGTTTACGCGCTCTTGAACGGTCGGTTCAATGTAGCCAAAGAGGATTTAAAGAAAGCGGCTAAGCCTGCCCTCCGGCATCGAATCCTCTTGAATTTCGAGGCTGAAGCTGACGGGATGACCGCCGATAGGGTTATCGATGAAGTGGTTGCCACCGTGGAAGCTGGAGACCGAGATCCGATTCGGGTGTAACCCAGAGGTTCGATGACCACGCTCCTCGAACCTCGTGAATATCGAGTTCTGGAAGGCCTTCGCTTTACGCCTCGAATGAGCTTTACCGGCAAAATTCGCGGCGAGCGGCTGACGCGCAAGAAAGGAATCTCGATCGAGTTCAGCGACTATCGCGACTATGCGGAAGGCGATGACCTGCGTCACTTGGACTGGAACGTGCTGGCTCGTCTTGAAACGCCGATCATGAAGACCTATCGAGATGAAGAGGACCTTGCGATCCACCTTCTGGTCGACTGCAGCCCGAGCATGGAATTTGGTGAACCGTCAAAGGCTGAAGCCGCGCTAAGATTTGCTACTGCGCTGGGTTACATCGGCCTTGCCGGTGGCGATGCGGTTTACCTGCGCCGATTGGGGGTCAAGGAAGCGCCGTCTGCCGCTTTGAGAGGTCGCTCTGCATTTGTGCGCCTGAATGGACACCTTAGTTCGCCGGTTGGCGATCCGACCGAAGGTAGCACGCTCACGGGTTCGCTTCGCGCTTTTGCCAATTCATCGGCCAGGCCGGGGCTCGCCATACTTTTGTCGGACGGCATGGATCCAGATCTGCCGGGCGCAATTCGAGCGATTGGCGGCCGGGGTCATGAGATTGGCTTCCTTCAATTGCTGAGCGACGTCGAACTCGATCCAGATCTGGAGGGTGACTTGCGGCTCCTGGATTCAGAGTCGTCGGGAAAAGTCGAAATCACGGCCAACAGCTTCGCTTTGCGCACCTATCGAGAAAACCTGACCAAGCATAACGACGGCCTGCGAGAAGCCGTGTTTCGGGTTGGTGGGCGGTACGCCCTTGCGAACAGCTCGGACACCGTCGAAAGCGTTGTCAAGAGTGTCTTCAAGCGGGATGGGTGGGTCAAATGAACCTGCAGAACCCGGGTGTCTTGGCTTGGCTGATCCCATTGGCGGGTGCGATCATCCTCTTGTACCTGCTCCGAATGCGGCGTCGAGACCTGCGCGTTCCGGCAACCTTTTTGTGGCCAGAGCGAACCGAGGAAATTCGGGCGAACTCTCTCTTTCAAAAACTGCGATTTTCGTGGCTCCTGATCTTGCAGCTACTGGCTTTGACTCTCATCGTGTTTGCCCTGGCGAGACCACAGACTCAGCAGCGCGGACTAACCGGAGAAGTCACCGTCTTGGTCATCGATGCATCAGCAAGCATGGGGGCGACCGACACCAAGCCAAGCCGTTTCGATGAGGCGAAACGCTTGGCTCGCGATGCCGTGGAATCAGCGAAGGTCGGTGATCGAATCGCTTTAATCGAAGCCGGGCCTACACCACGAGTCATTTTCGCGTTGAGTAATGATCCCGCCGGACAGATATCCAAGGTCGACGCGATGACGCGTTCTGACGATGAAGTGGATATAGGGGAAGCCCTTCGATTGGCGGCCGCGCTCGTGGGGACGGAAGAGTCCGCGCGGATCGTGCTCCTATCCGATGGAGTTTTCGAGCCGGTCAAAGATTTCTCTCCAGGTAAGGCGTCACTGGTTTACAAATCCATTGGGAATAACGATCACAACCTGGCGATCTCGGCGCTTGGAGTAGCGGATACCGGCAGCGGGAGACAGGTCTACGTCTCCATCAAGAATACGAGCGGAACCCAGCTTGGCGGAACCCTCAACCTGCTGGCAGATGGAAAAGTCATCGACTCTGAGCGCATTTCCGTCGCGACGAACAAGGCGTGGGGCAAGACCGTCAACGCTCCGTCAGGGGCCAAACTGATCGAAGCCAAGCTCGACGCCAAGGATCTCCTGGTAGCCGACAACTACGCAGTGGCGCTCGCCGATCCTGGCGCGACGCTGCGCATTCTGCTCGTCGGCAAGGGAGACTACTTTTTAGAGAAGGCTCTCGCGCTCGATCCACGGGTCACTTTGGATCGCGCGGATCAGGTTCCGGTCGAAGAACAAGGAAGGGGGAGCGGTGGCACCTACGACATCGTCGTGTTCGACGGAGTGGAGCCAACACC
>CAMLEL010000036.1 GCA_946478935.1 uncultured Armatimonadota bacterium | reverse complement strand
GCAGACACTGGACCGGGAAAGTGGGTGACGGATGGCGCGACAGGGGTCATGGAAGTTGGCTCGGGAATCCATATTATGAATTCCCGAGCCTGTCTCGGTCGGGGACCGTCCTACTGCAGATCGAAGAGTTCGTTGGTTGAGAAGTCTCCGTCTTGGTCGATGTCACCGAGTCGGTGAGGAGTAAAGTCAGCGCCATTAAATCCGTAGCCAAAAGCACCCGTACGCATCGTCGGCTTGCGAGCTTTGGCATGGCCATCGGCCCAAGCAACGATGCCCATGCCCGAGTGACGACCTTGGAAACTTGGAAAATCCGAAGTCGGCGGCTCCAGGTAGGCATTGCCTTCCAGCGTCGGCGCCGTATAAGCCCAGTTGTTCAGCCGGGCGCAGCTTCCAAATGCGACGGTTTCTGCGACTTGACCGATCGCCGAATAGGAAACCGGGCGCGGTGATTCTTCCCATGTCGGAGGAATGAAGTCGCTGGGGCTTAGGTAGGCATAGTTGTATCCGTACCCGGTAAAGCCAAGCGCCGTTCGCAGCGTGGTTGGTAGCGATGGGTCTGCTTGCACCCCTTTGTTGCGAGTGTAGGGATAGAGAAGCCCTTCCTCCTCACGCAGCGTCGTGCCATCGAAGCTTCCCCAAAAGTAATAGATCTTGTTTGGCCCGTCTGATTTGACGCGCATGCATACGTCGTCATAGTCCGTCGTGTACATCAGCCAAGCTAGGCTGAGTTGCTTGAGATTGCTGATGGATTGAGTCTTCTTGGCCGCCTCCTTTGCCTGTGCGAAGACGGGAAAGAGAATCGCCGCCAAGATGGCGATGATGGCAATGACGACGAGGAGTTCGATGAGGGTGAAAGCCCTTTGAATCGATTTATTTGGCATATGAACCTCCCTGCGGCCCCGGTATGCCGGAGCGGACGGGTGAGGCCATCGGTCGGAGTTTGGGAAAGGTTCGGGTGCGGGGCTGCCCTTGCCTGACCACCTATGCTCGTAGGCGACGACTTCACAAGACGCTTGCAAAGCGGGCATTCGGGCTCTGGAACCATCTGGACTTGAGCTTTCACCCAGGAACCCCGCACAAGGAGTTCTCTGAACTTAAAGCTTCAGTCCGCAATCCCAATACCGTTGCGGCACAGCGCCGGGTTTTCACCGGACTTTCCCCGTCTTTCAGCCAGCCCACGATGGGCCGACCTCTGCAATCGAGGTGATTATAGCCGGGAATTCGCAGATTTGCCAACGGCGGCCACAATCGCTCTGACCAACGCGCCGGCATAATGCGTTTTTCCTTTTGCTGAAGCAATAAACGCCTCGTCCTTGGGATTGGTCAGCACTACTAATTCCACCAAAACAACCGGCACTTTCGAGAAAATCGATCCGGTGAGCGCTCCTTGCCGGGACCCGACCGCAGTCTTCAAATCTGATTTGAGGCCATGGTCGTTCAGTTTGCCGACCATGCCTTTCGCCAGTTCCGAGTGGAATCGCTCCGCAATTGCTGGCAGGATCTTGAGAAGATCTTGCGCGGGGCCGGTGACGCCCTGAGATTTGCCCTGTTGAGTTGGATAGTAGACGGCAAAACCACTTCCCGCTGCTGCATCGCAATGAAGCCTCACCATCAAATCCGCTTTGGCGCGGTTCGCGATTTCTGCCCGATCGCGGTTCTTCACAAGTTGACCGCGGTGAGTCTTGGTAAGGACGACCTTTGCGCCCATTTTTTCCAATCGCGTCTTAACCAAGAGCGCCATTTCCCAAACGACTTCCAGTTCTGTCACGCTCTTACCGCGCGTTCCCCGACCTACTTCACTGGGGTGCCCGGGGTCGATGCAGATCGTTTTTCCGGCCAATTGGCTCTGAGCCAAATGCACGAACCCAATCAATAATAGAGCCAGGAAGCCGCGATACACGGCTCCAAGGTACCCGGACTAAAACTCGTACTGGTCCACGTGACGATGCATCGTCTCAATGCGCCTGATCGTGCCGTTGGTGGATCGCATCACGATTGACTCGGTGAGGGCGTAGCCGCGCCGGTAGCGGACACCCTTTAGCAGATCACCGGAAGTGATGCCGGTGGCGCTGAACATAACATTGCCGTCAGCCAAATCTCTCGTCGTAAACACCCGATCCACGTCCCCATCCACCATGCCGCAGGCCCGCTCTCTTTGCTCGTCCTTTGTGAAAACAAGCTTGGCCTGCATTTCGCCACCATAGCAAAGGACGGCGGCGGCGGTGATGACTCCTTCGGGAGCCCCTCCAATGCCCATTAGAGCATCGATATCCGAATCAGGATCGAGGGCCGCGATTGCTACCGAGAGGTCGCCATCGGGAATGAGGTGAACTCGAGCGCCAACATCCCGGAGCTCGCCAATCAGCTCTTCATGTCGCGGGCGGTCCAAAATGCCAATGATCAACTCGTCGACATCCTTACCCAACGCTTTCGACATAAGCCGAATATTGACCCTTGGCGGCAGCGTAATGTCCACGACTCCGGCCGCTTCTGCGCCCACTACGAGCTTGTCCATGTAGCAATCTGGGGCGTGCATGAGCCGTCCTTCTCCCTCAATGGCCGCAGCTAAAACCGAAATCGCGTTTGGGGTTCCATTGGCGCAAAGGTTCGTGCCTTCCAATGGATCGACCGCGATCTGAATGTTGGGTCCCTCACCGGAGCCTAGCTTCTCACCGATGTAAAGCATCGGCGCTTCGTCACGTTCGCCCTCGCCAATGACGATAGTGCCCTGCATATCAAGTTCATTGAGCGTGATCCGCATGGCGGTGCAGGCGCTCTGGTCGGCCTCATTGCGTTTGCCTTTACCAACCCATCGCGCGCTGCTCAAAGCAGCAGCTTCAGTGACTCGCAGAAAGTCGAGATGGTGGTTTTGACGATTCGCAACGCCATTGTTGGAGATCGGAAGTGGCTTCGTCGCCATAGTCATAGTTTACATGACCGCAAGAACCGGGCCGCATGGCGACTTCAATCATAAAACTGTAGAAGCGGGTCAACGGCATTAACGGGTACGATCGATGAGTCGAATCAAAAGGAGGTTCACGATGCCAAAGTACGTCATCGAGAGAACGATCCATGGGGCAGGCAAACTGTCGGAGAGCGATCTCTGCAAGATTGCGGAGAAATCCAATGGGGTTTTGAGCGAGATGGGCAGCAACATCCAATGGCTGCATAGCTATGTGACAGACGACAAGATTTATTGCGTCTACGTAGCAGATAGCGAAGACACCATCCGTCGCCACGCCCAAATCGGTGGCTTTCCTCTTGACTCCATCACAAAGGTTGTTCGAGTGATTGACCCCACAACGGCGGAATACCGCCCTGCGCTAATCGGCGCCTGACTCATGCCCCGGAGTTCAAGCCAGTCTTCCGGGGCCTTGAAACCTTTCGGTCCGTAGGGTAACATCACGGTCCGATTGCCGCATAGCTCAGCCGGTAGAGCAGCTGACTGTTAATCAGCGGGTCGTAGGTTCGAGTCCTACTGCGGCAGCCACCACTTTCAACTCTTGAGCCTGGGCAATACCCAGGCTCAGTTGTTTTTGCGCCTCCGATCCAAGAATCATCACGCAGTCCTAAATCTCTACAAAAAAGTATAGATTTGGGTCGAATGATCAAACTAGACTTTATTGTCAAGTATGAAAAGTCGGTCGGCCTTCACTCTCATCGAACTGCTCGTCGTCATCGCGATCATCGCGATTCTCGCTGCGATCTTGTTCCCAGTGTTTGCTCAAGCCAAGGCATCCGCCAAGAAAACCCAATGTTTGAGCAACATGAAACAACTCGGCCTGTCGCTGAACATGTACATCACCGACTATGACGACACGTTTCCAAATCGACGATTTGAGCCTTTCGGGACCGTTGCGACTTTCGACTTCGACAACAATTCATGGCGAACGGTAATCCAGCCATATGCCAAAAACACCCAGATTTTGGAATGTCCATCCAATCCCGACCGCGATACGCCCAGTTGGGACCCCGAGTTCAAAATCTCCTATGCCGGAAACTTCACCGATCCCAACAATCTGACTCCATACGACACTGGACGCGGGCTCTTCGGTCAGCAACGGTCACCAGGAGTGAATGGAAGTGAGGTTGCCTATCCGTCCGGCCTTATCGCCATCACCGAAATTGAGAAAGTGCCGTGGGTCACTTGGGTCGTCGACCGAAACGACCTCACGCACACGTGGAATTACGGTAAATACAACGGACAGACGATCACCAACATCTATGGCTCGATCTTGTTCCTCGGTCATTCCGGTCAGACCAACTATGTCTTTACCGATTCGCATGCTAAGAGCATGAAGCCGGCCGCAACGTATAAGCTTGGCACTCACAATTATTGGTATCGAGACGGCTCCGACCTATCTCCTCAGGGGCAGGCGACGATTGCGGCGGCTCAGGCTCGCGCCAAGTAGGTGTTCCGTCGGGCTGTCTTCTTGGTCCACCTGGGCTTGGTTTCGGTATTGCTCGGACTCTCGGGAAGTTTGCTCGTCTTTCGCCATGAAATCGATGCGGCTCTCCAGCCAGACCTGTTCAAAGTCGAGCCGCAATCGACAAAGGTGAACCTGGCGATCATCGCCGATCGAGTCGAACGAGCCTATCCGAACATACAAATCGGAACCATAGACGTGCCGGGCGAAAACGACAGAGCCATCCAGTTCTGGATGAAGCGGGGATCCATGAGGGTTCATGCCGACCCTTACTCGGGCCGCTTGCTTGGCGAGCGCGAGGCCGATGCTTCATTCATGGGATGGCTATTCCAGGTTCACACCAAGCTTTTCATTGGGGAAGCGGGCGAAAAGGTGGCTGGATTTTCGGGGCTCGCTTTGGTCTTGCTCTCGATCTCAGGTCTAGTGGTCTGGTGGCCAAGAAAGAACCAGCGATTTCGTGATGGACTTCATATCAAGTCCACCAAGAGTGCCAAGCGGTTCAACTACGACTTGCATCGCTCAGTCGGCTTTTGGGCATGCGGTTTCTTGGGACTGATTGGTCTCTCAGGAGCGGCCCTGGTATTTCCCGACCAAGCCAAAGCCGTTGCCTACGGAGTCCTTTCCCGTGACCAGGCGCCCACTAAACCCAAACTGACCTCTGGGCGGATATCCAAACCGCTATCGGAACTTCTTCAAGCAGCAAACGCGGCGATGCCAGAAGGGGAGGTGGCGCGAGTGGTCCTGCCCGGGAAGCCAACCGATCCTTTGATCGTCCGCAAGCGGACGTCAAACGAGTTGCATCCGAACGGCATGAACTACATTTACGTCGATCCTCAATCGGGCAACGTGCTTAGAGTCGATCGGGATTCTGGAAAGAATCCGGCTCTGATTGTTATGAACCTCCGATATCCCGTTCACATCGGAAGGTATGCCGGGACCGCCTCAAGGTTGCTCCACGTGATGGCCGGTTTGTGCCCGTTGCTTCTTGCCATAACGGGCTTCAGAATCTGGCGAACTCGAACATTGGGCAAGCGCAGGCGCCTAACCGCGTAGAGCTCGCTCAACTGCATCGGTGAATTCCACAGCCGCACCTTCTGAATAGACACGTTCAAATTCTGATTCTCCGAGACTGGCTACTGCTCTCTCGCGGCCCCGGTCAAAATCGGCACGCTCTACGGGCGGGAGCGGAGCTCCGATGCGTTTTCTGAGCGTTTCCGCTGCTCCGTAAAGCCACGACGCATCGGCGGCATTTCCCTGAGCGGCAAAAATGTTTCCGATCATGGTAAGCGAGTGGGCGATACCATACTGATCGTCCAAGTCTCGCCGCATCGTCAGAGCCTGCTTATGCAGTTCCAAGGCTTCGTCTACATGGCCCTCAATGAAGTCAAGGTCCCCCAGGTCGGCCAGTGAGCCCGCCTCCCATAGATGGTCGCGAAGTTTCCGCGTTTCTCGGAGCGTTTGATTGAAAAGCTCACGCGCTTTCTTGCGATCACCGCGTGCCATCGCGACGTCTCCAAGCTTGTTCGTCGCCCTAGCCATTCCCAGGCGGTCTCCAAGAACTTCACGCACCTCATAGCTTGCTTGGTAATGCTCGCCCGCTTCTTCATTGTGACCCTGCAGCCATGCTACATCGCCGAGGTTATGTAGGATGGCGGCTTCCCATGCTGAGTTCTTCAATCGGCGACTCATCGTGAGGGCCTCGGTGTATAGGCGCTCGGCATCCTCATATTCGGCCCGTTGGGTGGCGACATTTCCAAGACTGATGGTCGCCCGAGCAACCCCAGTGTCATTTCCACGCGACTTCTCCAAAGTGAGGCTCGCCTCGTACAATTCTCGCGACTGCTCATAGGCGCCCTGTTTCCAAGCGAGGTTGCCCAGACTGTTCAATGCGGCCGACTCGAATTCGGCGTGCTGATATTCGCGGCTGATATTCAGGCACTCCTGGAGATAACCCTTTGCGACCTCGTTATCCATTTGCGTCATGGCGAGGACTCCTGCACCTTGGAGCGCTTTGGCATATTCCACCTGGGAGCGGTCGATGTCCGGAAGCTGGAGCGTGTTGGTCAAGATGATCCGACCTTCGGTAAAGATCGAATGGGTCATCCAGTATCGCCACAGGTGAGCAGCCATCGCGACGGCGGTCTGCGTATCCGCCAGAAGCGCGTGATCCAGAGCGGCCCTGAGATTCGCCCGGTCTTTTTCAAACCGGTTGAGCCATTCCGCCTGCTCCGATCCTTGCAGCTTGTCGGAACCCTCCCGAGCCAATTCCGCAAAATGGGCCATATGTCGCTGCTGGTACTCGATGTCCTCACTGGATTCGATGAGCTTTTCGCGCGAATATTGTCGTACCGTCTGCAAGAGACCGTAGCGAACATCGTTGGGATTGCTGTCGACCGTCACCAACGACTTGTCCACTAGCTTGGAAGTGAGGTCCAGCACTTCCCAAGCTTCGACGTCTGCGCCCTCACAGATAGGTTCGGCGCTCTCCAAGGTCCAACCGCCGGCGAACACGGAAAGCCTTCTCAGCAGAGCCTTCTCATTTTCTTCTAACAGGTCATAGCTCCAGTCGATGAGGGCACGGAGCGTCTGTTGGCGTGGCAAATGCGTCCTGCTGCCGGCGGTTAATAAGCGGAATCGGTCATCGAGTCTCGTGGCGATTTGCTCGATGGGCAAGACCTTTACTCGCGCAGCGGCCAACTCAATCGCCAATGGGATCCCGTCGAGTTGGTAACAAACCTGGGCAACCGATAATGCGTTTTGCTCACCGACCGAAAAGTTCGCCGATACGGCCGTTGCTCTCTCGATGAATAGCCGGGCAGCGTCATTCTCGTTCAGGTAATCGACCAGTTCTTGACCGTTGGATTCCAGCTGCTCCGGATCCAATGAGGCTAGAGATGGAACTTGGTAAATCGACTCCCCGGGCATACCAAGCGGCTCACGGCTGGTCGCCAAGATCTTCACGTCTGAACACTGCTGGAGAATGTCCTTCGCGAACTTGGCCGCATTCTCGATCACGTGCTCGCAGTTGTCCAGAATCAGGAGCAGCTTTCGATTCCGACAGTTTTCGATGATGTCCCGGCGCAAGGACCCGTCGGGAGTTTCCCTAATCGAGAGCGCCAATGCTACATTCCCATCGATGCTGGAGCCTTCACTCAGTTCGGCAAGTTCTGCCATCCAGATCCCATCCGGGAAGTCTTCCGCCATGTCGGCGGCAGCTTGAATGGAGAGTCGAGATTTCCCGCATCCGCCGGGCCCTGTGAGGGTGCTCAGGCGGCCCTCTCGTAGATTCGATTTGACTCGCGCGAGCTCCTGCTCTCGACCGATGAAACTCGTGAGCTGAACCGGTAGATTTGTATTCTCTCCGTGAATGGATTTGAGGGGAGGAAAGTCGCGGCGCAACTGAGGATGCTGCACCTGAAAGATTTCTTCCGGCTCGTGAAGGTCTTTGAGGCGGTGTTTGCCCAGGCTGATCAAGTTTGATTGGTCGGGAGTGGTGTCCAAAAGATGCACAGCAACCCCGGAAACCAGGATTTGTCCTCCAAATCCGGTCGATAACAGCCGCGCAACCTTGTTGACCGTGTTGCCAAAGAAGTCGTTGCCGCGCTCCTCGGCTTCTCCGGCATGAATTGCCATCCTTACATGGATGGCGACGTCAACATCCCATTCCTGGCTCTCGAGACCCACTTGAGCCGCTATACAGGCGGCCATAGCGGTTCGTACGCTGTCAAAGGTTGCGCAGAAGGCATCGCCGACCGTCTTGAATACTCGGCCCTTGTGCGATTCGATGGCATGGCGGACGATCGTGTCGTGGCGCATGAGGGCGGTTGCCATCTCCTCGGGATGACTTTCCCACAGCTTGGTGCTGCCCTCAATATCGGTGAAGAGAATGACTACTTCCCGAGTTACACGTGCCATATAAAAAAATTGCTGAGCCCCTAAAGGTTAGAGGCTCAGCATGCAGTTATGCAACGGTTTTAGGGATTGACAAAAACATCATCGAATCCGACGATTGGATCACCCGCGTACAGGTTGCCCCAGAGTCGAACTCGAGTCGTCGCACTGTTGACCGCTCCATCCGATAGATCAAAGTGGACAAGCAGATCCAACAATCCATCGCCGTTCAGGTCCTTTAGCATGCCCTTTCGAGCTCGCGCAAAGAACGTGACGTTGGTGCCTTGCAGCTTCAATGTTCGCCAATCGACGTCAACTGCATTCACCCGGCTGTCAGTGATAATCCCCACTTGGGTGTTGCCTCTCTCGCCGGAATTGATGTTGTTGTTGTCGTTCGGCTTGACGTCGACTGCCGCCAACAGCGATACCGAAGAGTTATCGAATGTGGTCGTCCCATCGCCCGTTACCTTGATGAAGGACTCACTCTGGTCACCCAAGACACCGCCATCGGTGGTAGCGATTCCGCGCCATAGTGTCAGACCAGGTAGGTAATTGCCTTCTTGACCTGAGTTTTTGAAGTAAGGACCAAATTTACGAGGTGTCGTGAGCGGAACCATGAGTTCCACCACAAGGTGCGAATTCGGAAGGTCCACACTGGTTCCGAAACCGAATGCTCCCTTGATACCAAAGTTCCCGGCAGGAACGAATGGTAGAGGACCATCGCCATCTATGTCGACTTCAACGAACCGAGCTCCCAGGCTTCCAGTGCGCAGTTGAATGACTGCGTCCGGATAGCTTATACCGTTGATCGTAAGGGGTACGTAGAATTTCGCGACCAGTTCGTTGTCTCCGAACGGCAGTGTCCTTCGAGCGAATCGCGCCAAGACAAAGAGATCTTTGTCGCCATTGGTGTCCGCGCTGTCCAAGCCCACAAATGCGGTAATCGTCGAGTTCAGCAAAAGGTCATTCAAGGCGGCGCGGAAGAGACTTCCACTGATGTAACCGAGCGAGCCGGCTCCGCCATACTCTGGTGCGCTGGCCACGCCATCAACAGTGACCGGATCGGTCGCAGGACCGTTCGCCACCTCCGCCGCCATGGCCATGTGGGTTGTGCTCGCCATCAGCACGCTACCCGCGATCAGAAACAATGAAGATTTCATAAGTTCCTCCCGGGGCGCCGATTCACTCTGCCTAAACCGGTTTAGCCCTAGTTAAGGTGTAAGTATATTGTATTTCTCGCGGGAAAATACAAGCCCGAAACCTGTAAATTGTAAGGGTTTCAGGCTCAGGATTCGGACAGGATCAATTTTGCTCCGAACAAGTTGTTCAGGCCGACTTCCGACGCTTTCGTAGCAATGCCAATCCTACTGCGGCACACGCCATTCCCACGGTCGCTGGCTCGGGAACGACCTCTTCGGGTGGGAACTCTGTCGTAGACCCTCCAATGCGAACCTGGCGGATGTCCGCTACTCCAACGGTCGTCGCAAAGGACGAAGTGCTGATGTAATCGCCATCGGTGGCAATGATGCGGAAGAAGTTTTCTCCGTTGCCATCCAAACTGAATGCCGTGACAAAGTTGGATCCGACAAGGGGCGTGATGTCGAACATCACCATGCCTTCGGCGACGGCATTGATGTTTAGAATCAGAGATGTGTAGGCAGCTGCGGCATCGTCGAGAAAAATATCTAGACTGGTATACGCACCGTCATCAGCCTCGATGCGGGCTTGGCCGCCTGACGGCGTATTCAGGATCTCAGTGCCCTCAAAGTTCACGATGAAACCCGTTTCGTTGGTGATGCCTTGAACGACCAAGCCGTTATCAAGCAGGCCATCTTCGTTGAAGAGCACGTTTTCGTCCCCTTCAATGTTGCCGGGACCTTGCAGGATGATGATTGCGGACGATCCGATCGTGGCGGTCGCCACCAAACTCGCAGCAGTAAGTGCTCTCAAAAAGCAACGCATTCCAGTTCTCCTCTCTCATGGCCACCAAATCCAGGAAATTTGGCAGGCTAACCCTGAGACGATCCCTGACCAAGCGGCTGGTGAACTCTTGGAGCAAAACCTAAGAATATTTAGTTCTAAGCGATTTATCTTCCCGCGAGTTGGGCAATCACATCTCGAGGATGATCGGTGATGATAAAGTTCACCTTCAGAGCTTTCAGGCGATCCACTTCCGGACCCGGAGGCACCGTCCAGGCAAATATGGGGACCTTGCGGGAATGGGCTTCACGGACGAGTTCGGGCGTCAACGCCTTGTACGAAACGCCGATTCCATCAGCTCCAATCTCCCGAATTCTTGCCAATGCGTCCGAGGCTTCACCAGGCTTGCTGGTCAGCCACACAGAAAAGTAGCTTGGGTCGATTCGCTCACATTCGGCAATTACCCCTTCCCCGAAGGAAAAGACAATCGCCTGATCGAGCATCTTCTCAGCGTTTAAAAGGTCGATCAATTTGCGCTCGATCCCTGCGCCCGACTTGATTTCGACCACAAGCACGATCTTGTCTTTGGTCGCTTTTATCAAATCTTGGAGTCGGGGAATGCCCGCCCGTTGCATCGTTTCCCAGGAAGTCTTCGCGACTTCACCCTTCAATTTGGTGGTTCGATCCAACGTCTTGTCATGCATCACCACCATCTCACCGTCAGAGCTGAGGTGGATGTCACATTCGGTTGCCGAAGCGCCATTCAAGATGGCTTCTTGAAAGCTTGGAATGGTGTTTTCAGGCTTGTATGCTGCCGCGCCCCGGTGCCCGATTACAAGCGTCGATTTCCAGGAGTCGGCAATGATCTGTTTGGTGCTCGGATGAGCCACGGCCATAGCGGCGAGCATACTTAGTAGCATTTTTTAGAGTTAGCCAGACGAATGTTAAATTACTGGCTCACCAGCGCCTTCACCACCGTCTCCAGTTCGTCCTTCTTCGGTTTGCCGGTCCATTGCTTGATGACTTGGCCATCTTTCACCAGAAACATGGCTGGAATCGCCTTCACTCGCCACTCAT
>CAMLEL010000035.1 GCA_946478935.1 uncultured Armatimonadota bacterium | reverse complement strand
TGCTCGGGGTGACGCCTCCGAACACCTGGTTTGTGACAAGCGTAAAAGATAGAAGCGGCCGAACCGGCCCCTTTTCCCATGCGTCCAAACCTTATCTGTTCACGGAGGAACACATGCTCGTAGTTACTGCTCTCGCAACTTTTGCCGTCGCCCAATCAGCCTCGGCCAAGCCCGCCGCCCCGGCATTTTCGGTCAAACGGGTGCGCGAGCTACAAGGGATTCGGCCCCTCGCCTACGCTCCTTCGCCAACTGGCAGCCAGATCGCGGTTACCCTTGAAGACCGAACGGTTCGCATTATTGACGCGAAGACCTTTAAAACGATTCGGTCCTTTACCGGGCATCCTCAACCAGCCTATGCAGTCGCATGGAGCGACGATGGGACTTACATAGCTTCGGGCGACGAATCCGCACGAATTTTCTTGTGGGATGCTCGCACTGGCAAACAGGTCAAGCTGATTTACGGCAGCCATCAGCGCGGTATTCAGGAACTGAGCTTCAACCATCCCCGCAGTCTTCTCATCAGCACCGGCAAAGATGATCGCATCCTTGTTTGGAGTATCCCCAGCGGCAAGAAAGTCGGCGAAGTGCTCGGTAAGGGCGCAAACTTCTATGGGGCAACTTTCCACCCGAAAACCGATTCATTCCTGAGCGCAACCCTTACCGCCAGCGCACGGCTCTACCGCCAGACCGCCGCCGGCGCAAAAGTCGTCAATTTCCTGACGGCCGATCCCCAGGGCCAGCTCGACGTCAGCTGGAACAAAGCGGGATCACTCATTCTAACGGGCGAAAAGAGTGGCAATGCGGTCATCTTTGAAGCGAAGGGCTTCAAGCGCCTCGGAACGCTCAGGGGCCATATGGACTTCGTTACCAATGTAGCTTTCGCACCCAGTGGTCGCATCGCCGCAACAGGTTCCCCGGACCGAACCGTTCGCCTTTGGGATCCGAAATCGATGAAGCAGTTGGCCCAACTCGACGATCAAAGCGGCGTGGGGTCTCCGATTGCCTTCACATCCGATGGTAAATACCTGGCGACGGTCGGCGTGAACGACTTCATGCAGATTTATGCGTTGACCCCCACACAGGCTGAGCCTGCTCCAGTTCCGGTCAAGAAGAAACGCGGCTAAGCGATGAGGACGCCTTCGCTGGGGATCGACCGATAGGTTGCACCGGCGAAGGCAGGATTTCTCCGCGCAATCTCGTCCATGACTTCCCCCGGATTGAAATAAGGGGTGGACGGCTTCAAGCGCACGTAGACTTCGCTAAAGATCCTCCAGGCTGGCTTCGCTTCACCCTTAGGGTCTAACACCGGCTCCATTCTTTGAACCCGCCTCTCGCAGTTCGTGTAAGTACCGTCCTGTTCGGCCGGAGCCGTTTGGGGCAAGACAACGCTGGCATAGTGGAGGGCCTCAGAAGTGTCGATGCCCTGGTAGACCAGAAACTCCACGTTCTCCAAAGCCCGCTGGACCAAGTCCCGATCCGGATAGACATCGAACGGATTGATCCCGAATAGCCACAGACTCTTAATCTGACCGTTGGCAGCCCCTTCTAGGATCTCTTTCGCATTCTTGCCCTTTCCTTTGAATAGCCGGGCCGCGCCCTCATCATTACACCGAAGGCTGTAAGAGTTAAAGTGGATTCCTGGCAGGCTGGCCAGATTGGCACCGATCTTGGTGTTCTCGCTCGTGATGACGACGGCGTCGCTCAAGGCTTCTCTCGCGGCCGTGATCTTGTCTGCCGGAACCCCCGTCTCGCGCTCCGCATCCTCCAAGCTCATTTGACTCGCCAGAGCTTTCTCAAGCGAGGCTTCAGAACCTGGACGATACCGGAGCACGATGTCGGCAAAACTGTCGACGTCAGTCGGCTCGTGATGCGCAACGATGACCCTGGCGCCATGATCAAACCATGCCTTCCGCACGCGCAAAAAGACCATTGGAAGTTCGAGAGCCAAAGCCGTCCCGAATACGAAGATCGACTTTGCATTCTCGATCGAAGCGATCGTATTGTTGACGACACTCGGGTCCATATCCACTTCCATCTGGTGGTCGAGGTGCGTGGAACCAAACACTTCCGTCATCAGGCGATTGGCAAGGAACTGATCTTCGTTGCTATTCTCTGAGCCTCCCAGCATCGCCACCTGGTCGCCACCTTGCGAGAATGCGCGAATGACCTCAGAATAGGCTCGCGCCCAATTTGATTCCACCAACTGATCGCCCTGCCGAACGAGTGGAACGGTCAGCCTGGATTCGGAATTGTAAAAGTCGTGACCGAACTTGCCGCGATCGCAAGTCCATTCCTCATTAACGGCTTCATTGGTTCGACCGTTGATTCGCACCATTTTGCCGACTCGGTAGTCGAACCAGATGTTACAGCCGTTGCTGCATAGCGTGCAGATACCGGGCTTGGTTTCCAGGTCCCACGGGCGCGCCCGGAAGCGGTACTCAGAAGAAGTCAACGCGCCGACCGGACATATCTCGATCACGTTGCCGGAGAACTTCGATTCGAATTCCCGCAACTCGAAGGTCGATGGCTGCATATTCGCGCCGCGGAAGCGAAAAGCTAGTTGCGCGTCGCCTGAAATCTCCTCGGTGAACCTCACGCATCGACCGCATTGGATGCAGCGTTCAAGGTCCAGAGTGACATATTTACTGAGTGGAAACGCCTTCGGCGCGTGACGCTTCAACTCTACGTACCGGCTCGTGCTCGGGCCATAGAAGAGCGTGTTGTTTTGCAGCGGACATTCGCCGCCACGATCGCAAATCGGGCAGTCGAGCGGGTGATTGATCAGAAGGAATTCCAACACTCCTCTGCGATCTCGATGCACCATCTCGGAGTCTGTGTAAACGGCCATCCCCTCGCTCGCAGGAAGGGTGCAGGCCGCCTGAGGCTTGGGCATCTTGCGGATCGTTCCATCCGGCTGTTTGAAGCCGACTTCGATGATGCACATGCGGCACATGCCCACCGGCTTCATCCGTGGGTGGTAGCAGAAGATGGGGATTTCCAATCCCAAGCGCTTAACGGACTCGACGATCAGCTCACCCTGGGGTACCGCGAGCTCGATGTCGTTGATGGTGATATTGACGGTTTCCGCTTGAACTGCCGCTGCCATTTACGATCCTTGAATTGCTGCCGGGAGTCTACCCAGGCATCATAGATTCCGGCGCATGGGGTCAATCAGGTATCGAGCCGAACATCATCCCAATCGTCATGGCCAATCAGCCACTCCAAAGCTTTTCGGCGATGCAAGATCACCTGCGGGTCCACATCGCCAGGGATGCGGTGGTGAGCCGAATTGGCATCTTCGACTGAGTGTTGTAGGCAGAATGCAAGGTCGAGGTGTTGAAAAATCACCCGGACTTGTCTTAGCCGTTCACGCTCCCGAAGCTCGATTGCGGACTCATGCTTCTTCAAATCTGGCAGCAGAAAGTGCATATCGCCACTTGCCTCACTTCCAAAATCAAGTCTCCTCACAACTCCGAGTACCCAGAGCAAGGTCCAGATACTTTCCTCCCAAAAGCTCACACTTTCGGCATTCGGAGTGTTTGAGAGCATCACAACTTCCGAAGGAGACAGCGCTTCGATTGCGTTTTCGCTTGCGAGCCACTCTTTCGCCTGCCCAGCGTCAAATCCCTTTGCCGTAGCGCTCACAGCATGGAGGCATAGGATCCGGTCAACAATTTCATCCTTGGAACGGCGCGATTCCGGCCGATCGATCAACCGCAGCTCCGGTCGCACCACATAGCCCAGGGCTTCCGCGCGACCAAGCGACTTCGAGCGAACGACCCAAGGGTCGATGTTCTTCAATTGTTCCGGCTTGCGAGGCGCATGGCGGAAGGTGCGGAGTAATTTGCCGAGTCTGCTTGGCACTTCGTTCATTACTATCCCCGATTTCGGAGCGTTCGCCAGACCTTTGCCGAGTTCTGATATGCAAGAATCGAACCTAATGGGCGAAAGGGTTCAGGGATGGAAGGTGAATTACGGCGACGAAGACCAACACCTCGTTCAGGTCCCTCATGCATGGCGACAGGATGTAGATGTCCGATTCGAAGGGCCAGTGCAATACCGAACTTCGATCGCCGTTCCGTCTGAGCCCAGTTTCCTGTGGTTCGAAGGCGTCAGTTATGAGGCGATCATTCACATCGCGGACGAGGAGGTTCTCACGCACCGCGGCATTTGGGATGCATTCCAAGTTCCCCTCGATCGGTGGATGGGCAAAACCGTAGACGTTCAAGTTTCGGTTACCAAGAATGGCGGTGAGCGATTCCCGGTCAAAGAGGTTGCCAGCGGGTTTTTGCCCTACGTGTATCACACCTTCGGTGGAATCTGGGGTGCGGTGGAAATTCGAACTCCACAAGAAATCGGCAATGGGTCGTCGGTTCCGTCAAGAGTTAGCCATGACTCACGCATATTCGTAGACGGCAAGCCGTTCTATATGCGCGGCTTGCTACATTGGGGTTGGTACCCCGAATTGGGACACCACAACGCCCCAGACGACACGATTCGAAGAGAGGTGAAGCAGGCTAAATCGTTGGGCTTCAACCTCGTTAAATTCTGCCTATGGGTACCGCCTCACCGCTATCTTGAGATTCTCCGTGAAGAAGGTCTGGAGGCTTGGTTGGAATTGCCTCTTTGGGATCCCTCATCTGATCCGGACAAGCTCCAGGAGATCGCCGACGAGATCGAGCGTATCGTGCGTCAGTATCGCCATCACGACAATATCATCGTGTGGACTGTTGGCTGCGAGCTTAGCCACGCGACCCCTCCCGAGTATCGGGAGCGGCTGGTCCAGCTTGTCAAAAACCTTACCGGCTCACCCCTTGTGAAGGACAACTCGGGCGGCGCTGAGATGTATGGTGGGGACCTCCGAGAATTTGGGCACTTCTTCGATTTCCACCCCTACTGCGACACGCCCTTCTCTCCGCCAGTGCTGGACTCTCTAGTGCCCGGACCTCGTCCGCAGCAGCCGATCTTGCTGGGGGAGTTCAACGATCTCGACGTGCATCGGGACTTGGTGAGGCTCCATGACGAGCGCCCCTATTGGGCCAGCGCAATGCCCGAGCTGAATGATGTCGGGGTCCGCTGGCAGCACGATTTACCCAGGTTCCTGCCGTTGAGCCCGCTTGCCAACGGTGATGAGATGGTCCGACATGAAAAGCTGATGGCTTCGAGCCGAGAAAAGGCTCTGTTCGTGCGGAAAACGGTTCACGAATGGGTTCGGTCTCGCGACTCGATCAGCGGTTACGTGATTACGGGTTGGCGTGACACGCCGATTTCAACATCCGGATTCATCGACGATTGGGATCGACTTCGATTCTCACCAGATGAGTGCAAATCCTGGAATGGGCCTAAAACACTATTCCTCATCCCGTCCCGACGCCCGCCGTGGGTGCACGGTGGAAATCGGCCCGGCTGGCGCGATCCATTCAATCACTTCACTGGACAGATCTACTTTCAAGTCGGGCTTCACTCTGAATCCAAGTGTCAAGGCGGATTGACGTGGCGGATCGAGGATTCATCTGGTAAGGCTTTGGCACGTGGCGCAATGGAGGGCCCGGGACTCTCGGAACTCACTTCCATGCAGGTCGGTCAGGTTTCATGGTTCTGTGATCAACCGGGCGAGTATCGGCTGTTCACAGAGTTTGGTTCCGCTACCAATGATTGGAAGTTTTTCGTCGAAGAAATGCCGGACTTTGGTCAGTGGTCCATCGATGATCCACAAGGACTTGCTGGTGACGCCAAATTTGGCGACGGCGAATGCCTCATTCAAATTGGCGGCTGGGATCGAATGGCCAATCGGCTGGAATCGGGTGGGAGCACGTTGGTATTCCTAAATGGTCAAGGCACAAAGCCAGCGCCATTCTGGAGAGAAGCGACTTACGAGTTTTCGGCAGATGCGCCCTTTGAAAACCAGTGGGAACGGCTTCTTGCCGTTTCTGGCGATTTGGTCATTGACCCTGCATTTATTGCGGAGTTTATGCCACCGACCGCAAGGACCGAGACTCTTTTGAACCGAGTTGACGTAAGAACTTATGACGAAGCGCCGGTGATGATCCGTGCCATCGGGTCTCACGGAAGCGCGATTATCACGACGCTTCGACCCTATGGTGGATTGGGGATTCAACCCAGTGGCTTCGCCCGAAACGCAGCCGGTTCTGCATTGCTGACTGAACTAACGAATCTACTGAAATGAACTTCAAAGCCCTCATCGCCGCAGCTATCGCCACTTGCCTTCCGGTCGCGACTTTCGCCCAAAAGGAAGACTTCTTTACGGGGCGGGACGTTTTCGCTGATGTGATGGCGAAATCCAAAGCTGAGGAATGGCAAAAGTTGCCGATGGGAGAACTCGTCGGGCAAGTCGCCAAGACGTTCGTTGGCACTCCGTACGTTGGATTCACATTCGAGATCTTCGATGATCGAGAGGTTTGCGTGATCAACCTCAAGGGGTTGGACTGCGCAACGTTCTACGAGGCTTCTTTGGCGCTCGCCCGCACGATCAAATCGGGACGCCTTAACGAGTCCGAATTTCAGAACCAGATCGTTCGACTTCGATATCGCGGCGGGAAAATGGATGGCTATGTCAGCCGATTGCACTATTCCACCGACTACTTCTTCGATAACGAGATGAAGGGCACGATGAACATCATCTCGGAAGATCTGCCGGGAGCCATTCCGTTCCTCCATCAGGTCTCATTCATGTCGAAGAACCCGGAGCGGTATCGACAGCTCAAGTCAAACGCTGATCTCATTCCCCAGATCCTGAAGACCGAACAGGCGATCAATTCCCGCAAGACTTTCTATGTTCCAAAGGACAAAGTACCGGACATCGAATCGCTTCTCAAGACCGGCGACATCCTGGGGCTGACCACGACGATCGATGGTTTGGACGTCTCCCACACTGGCATCTGCTACCGAGATGAAGCGGGCGTGCTTCGCTTCATGCATGCTTCATCTGTCAAGAAGGAAGTGATTCTCGACGGGCGTCTTTCTGACTACCTCGCGAAATCCAAGATCAACAGCGGTATCGTCGTGGCCCGGCCCCTTGAGCTTGCGCCTTAGGAGGAAGCTTTCAGTAACTGGAGAGCTGCTTCCTTGTCGCCCGGGGCAAGGTCGCCTTCTAATACTTTTTCCGTAAGCAGCGCCTTCAACCGTCCGACCTCCGGACCGGGCGCAAGGGCCAAGGCGGTCATGATTTCTTCTCCACTTAACGGGCTTTGCAACGACTCCCTCGGCGTCTCTTCTGAAACGACCGCCAACTGTGCGCGAATCGGTGCCAAATCCAATTGCTTGACACCCGGCTTCAAGCCACGCGTGTCGGCGTCTACGAGCTCAAGCAGGTCGTCCACCTGATCATCCAAGTCGCGCAAGACCCGGCGGGCAGCAGACTTGGTGAAAGTCGGTGAACTGCCGAGCCGCATATGATGCCGCACTAGGCGAGCCACTCGCTCGATGTCCCGCTCAGAAAACTTCCATCGGCTCAAAATCGAACGCGCCAACTTCTCTCCAACCTCTTCATGACCGAAAAAGCGAGTTCGGCCCTCGTTGTCTTTCGTCCGAGTATCAGGCTTCCCGACGTCGTGTAACAAAGCTCCCAGCACCAATTCCAAAGAAGGTTCCGCAGCCGCCGCTGACCACAGATTATCGATGACCAGCAGCGTATGGTCCCAGACATCCAAGTGGTGGAAATTGCCCTGTTCTACACCCACCATTCGATCGAATTCCGGTGCAATGACTTCAAAGAGACCGAGGGATTGCAGGTCGGCCAGGGCTCGCGATGCGGTCTTGCAGACAAGCATCTTCATCAACTCGTCACGTATTCGTTCGAAGCTAATGATTCGGAGTCGCTCTCGGGTTGTCCGTATCGCCTGATAGAGACCAGGAACAGGTTGGAAATCCAACTGCCAGCGAAAGCGCACCGCCCGCAGCATGCGAAGAGGATCATCGTAAAAGGTCTGGGCCGGGTCCAAAGGCGTCCGAAGCCATCTTTGCGCCAAGTCAGATAACCCCATGCCAAGGGGGTCCAAAACTTGCCCAGAAGCGATGTCTTTGAGTAGCGTGTTGACGGTGAAGTCACGGCGCTGAGCATCCTCCAGGTAGGTGGCAGACTCGACGCTTGGCTTGCGACTCTCGGCCGAGTAGCTTTCCCGACGGGCGGTGATCAACTCCACATCGGCTCCATCCACCCGAATCATGGCAGTGCCAAAACGCGGGTAGACAGTCGGCCGGATCTGACTTGCACCCACCGACCAGAGCCACTCTGCCAGTTCAGGAGCGCTTTGGCGGGTTACCAGATCAAAGTCGTTGCCAAGAGGCTTGCCAAGAAGCTCATCCCGGACAGCCCCGCCCACCAAGTAAAGGTCACCCTCGAACGGAGTGCCCTGAATTGCCGAGCGGATGCTCTCGATGGCCGGATGCACGACCTATTCTAGAATGCGAGCCCGCATATCGCGGGCCGCATCTGCTTCACTTGGTCTTAACGCCTAGTTTCTCGAGCGCCTGATCGACTCGAAGGTCGCCCTCTTGATAGCCCACAATCGACTCGGCGACTCTGCCTTCCTTATCGATGATGTAAACCGTGGGAATACCGGTCACGTTGTACAGGCGTCCGCTGATGGACATGTTCGGAGTCTTGCCCGCCGGATCAAAGAAGAATGGATAGGAGTAGTTCTCCTTGTTCTTGGCAATCCAAGCGGTGTACGCCGGCTTTTCGTCACTCACGCATACTGCCAGTAGTTCGACGCCCTGAGGTTGAACCTGCCGGTACAACTTCTCAAAGTGAGGCATCGAAACAATGCAGGGACCGCACCAAGTGGCCCAGAACTTCAACACCACGATTTTGCCCTTAAAGTTTGAAAGCTGAACGGGTTTGCCGTCCTGTGCCTCAACCGTGAAGTCTGGCGCGGGAGTGCCGGGTGCCAGGAGCTTTCGGTCTGCCACCGGTTTGGCGGGAGGAGCCTTCACCGTCTTGAATGTCGGCGTAAGGGTGATGCTGGAACCGTCCGGAGCAATCGTCGCCAGATAGTTGACGCCGTTCCAATCGAACGTTCCTCGGGCATCTCTGTTCTGCTCGTTCAGCACCAAGGTGACTGGCTTGACAGAATAGGGATCCTTGGCCGTATCGAACCGATCACTGAAGACACCGGTGTTGCCATTTTCGAACAATCGAACATCGACGCGTTCGCCGTTGATGTTCGCCACACCCGTCAGCCAAGCTGATCTAAAGAACCCTATTTGACTCCGGCCCGGTGACCAGTAGAAGTTGATGCCATAGGGGGATCGCCACTCTTTGGTGTCAGATTTGTAGCCCACCGGGAACACTACGGTCCCTCGATAGCTCGGCATTTGACCCTGCTTGGCGGGTTCGATTCGGTTCCAGGCGGCCGGAGCGTCATCCGTGAGATTGCCGTTCTGGTTGAGATCGACGTAAAGCTTGCCCGCATCACCCTTCTCGTCCAAGACGATCACAAATGCGTTCCGCGCGGCATTTCCAAGGACGATCTGACCATACGAAGGTTTGCCTTCGTAAGCAGGCTCCTTGGTAATGCCAGCGGGCCGCTGTGCCGCCAGTTGGACCGAGCCTGGCATGTACATCATCTTGTTCTTTTCAAAGGTGAGAGCAACAGGATCGCGCTCCAACTTGAAAGTAACGGGCTTGGGCTCTTGAGCCAGGATCGACATTAAAACAAAGGTAATCATTATCTGGTTATCTGCCTCCCCAATAGGTGAATACGTTGCAGTTTGTGGTTGCGCTGAACGGCGGCGGACTCGGCGTGCCGGCCGTTCCGTTTTGGTTTTGGGGTGTTGTCATTTGGTCGGTTCCGCTGGGTCGCAGCGGGTGCCACAGGTTATAAGGAAGCAACGTTGCAACCGGCCGACGATTCTTGGCGCTGCTGTCCGACATCGCGTAGTTGCCCGAGCCGAAATGGCGTGAATAGGGCTTTGTGAGGTTGTTCTGGGTGCCACCCGCAATATTGATGACGGCGTTTCGGCATGCCTGGAACACTGAACCGGTCGAAACCGTGCGCAGTCCCGTGACGCCCAGATCCAGTCGTGAGGGCTGGACCTCACTCATAACGATGAACTCGGAGGGATACTCGATGGAGGTCATTGAGTAAGCCTGGTTGTTTGGCCAAAACATTCCAATGTCCACCGCCGACTTGTTCGTCATGCCGATTGAACGGCGATTGGACGTGGTATGTGACTCAGCAGCACACTGCCAGATCTCCGCATTTTTGATGTACGGATGCAGCATGCCTTCGAAATAGGTGAAGGAGAAAGACGAGCCCTGCTGCTGCAGACCGACGACCATCATGTCGTCATAGTCGGTGGCATACATCACCACAGCCGTGCCAATCTGTTTCTGCCCGCTCAGACAAGCGGTTTTCTTGGCCGCCGCTTTCGCCTGGGCAAAAACTGGGAAGAGGATCGCCGCCAAGATCGCGATGATCGCGATGACGACGAGAAGTTCGATGAGAGTGAATGCGCGAACGCTTGATGAGGTGCGATTAAACATGGGGATTCTCGATGAAGATCGATGAATTTCAGCCAACTTCGGCGATTAAACAATTCTAAGAGTCATTTCGCTCGATCCTATCCATAACCGTCCGCAATGTTAATAAAATCAGAATGAAATGGGGGTCATCATTCTGATTTACATGGAAAAATTTGCCTGATGCCACGTACAACGCCCGATTTGGATGAGGAGACCAGAGTCACGTTTGGGGAAAACGTGCGCACCGAACGGACACTCCGCGGCTGGTCCATCGAGAGACTGGCCCACCTGGCCGAAATGGCGGTCGACACCGTCTTTCGCATCGAGCGCGGGATGCCCAGCACCATCCGCTCGAGAAGCAAAGTTTGCCGTGCGCTTCAATCCTCTTATGACCGGATGTTGCTCAAACCCCACACGATGGGAAAGGGTTACGCGGTTCATAAACGATCGGATGACTGGTGGGTAGTCCACTGGGGCAAACGCCCGCAGCGCCATCCCGAAGAAGAAAGTCAGAGGATACAAGCCGCCGAGGAAAGACGGCGCGTGGGGGGTCTCGGGTTTGTCAGCCACTTCGTCCGAATGCTGAACTGCCGGCTGCCCAAAGGAAAACTTGTTGCCGGAGTTCTGGAACTCTATGGCGAGGGCGCAC
Organism: uncultured Armatimonadota bacterium; assembly: GCA_946478935.1. The sequence goes on along the minus strand of CAMLEL010000035.1, from coordinate 315 downwards.
GGAGTCGATATCTTGCCGGCGAGGTTTTTATCTTCGTGCTGTCTGGATCCGTGCGCGTCGTCTTCGGTCAGGACGAATTCCTACTCGAACAGGGCGAATCGGCGACGATTCAATGCGCAATGGCGGAGTTCTTCTTCGCGCCGGCAGATGATGAGCCTGAGCCACCGCGACTCCTGTACGTTCGACTCGATGTGGGAGCAGACGCCCAAATGAAGGACGACGAGCTGGAGGCATTCATCAAAATGTGGGATTCGGAAGACTTGGGCAAAAGCGGAAGCTGAAGCCTGTTCCCGAATGAACGGAATTTGGTGGAGG
>CAMLEL010000034.1 GCA_946478935.1 uncultured Armatimonadota bacterium | reverse complement strand
CTCTTCTAGCCTCCATGCGACGGATTTGTGTGTTCGTAGCCGCCTGCTGGCTGGAAGCCGCCAGCGCGAGAATCGAAACCAGTCCGGCAATGACCGCCAGCGACACAACGAAGACACCGCCGGCTTGCTTGGATCTTCTCAAAGCGTGCCTCCTGGCGCCGTTTGTTCCGCTGGATCATTTGCCGTCACATCGCTGACAGGCACACGCACCACGAGGACGTTCGGCAACTCGCTGTTTTCTCCGATTCGGGTGTAGGAGATCCGAATGGCCGCGGGTAGGCGTTTTTCTGCGCCTACTGTTGTCGACCAAGTCGGCTGCCACGCCGTTCCATCCCAGAACTCGAACTCGATGGATTCGATCGACTCATCGAATACCGTCTCCGTTCCACCTTGCGTCGGCTCGCTATCGGACGGTCGCTGCGTCCGGATATACAGGCCCGTTCGCGTCCCGGCATCGCCGACCGGGGTCATCGACAAACTAATCTCTGCAATGCCGCCCTGGGGGCCATACGTTTGGTTTTGCGTCTCAAAGTCGTCCTCATTATCAATCCCAGCGCTACTCGGCCGTTCACCTTGGATGGTGAACTGAACCGTGTCAGCGAGGCCAGACCCCAGTGCCTGATCATTCTGCGACCCACCGATAAAGAACGTATCTGTATTGGTGTCATCTGGAGAGAGGTAGGCATGCCGAAAGAGGTCGGTGAGTCGGTCTTTGATGCGATCCTTGTCCTCCTGCCGAGCTCTCGCTTCCGCAATCGTGGACTCATAGGTTAAGCCCGCGATAAAAGCGCGTGTGACGGCCGCGGTCAGGATTCCCACAATGACAACCGAGACGACGAGTTCGATCAGCGTCAAACCTGATTGGCGGTTCACTGGCCACCCCCTTGGATCGGGGCTTGGAAGAACAACCCGTCGATGGTGGCTTGAGGGCCCTCGGTGTCACCGGTTCGATTTACAGTGACGGTGATGATTTCCAAGTTCTCCTCACCGCTAGGTTCGACTTCCACATTCCATTCAAACCCATCCAAGTTCACGTCCGAAAAGTCGCCGCTCAGTTCAGCCGTGTCGATCGCTCCAGTGGCAATCACCTCGTCGTACTTCTGGATCGCGAGCCGCTGGAGGGTTTCTCTTTCGATGAGCAGCCGGTCCGTTCGTGCAAGCGCGGCCAAGCCGCCCATTGCACTCGCGACGCCAATGCCCACCAACGCAATGGCGGCAACGGCCTCGATCAGGGTGAAGGCGTGCCTTCGGGAATGAAATCTAACTCCCGGGTTCGACCCTGATTTCCGGACTCCCATCCTGCTAGACGCGCTGTTCATACCCTCCGGCGTCCCACACTTCGTCCTGAGCATCAGGAATTGGACCGTCCACCTGACGGATCGAGCCAGCTACATCGACCACGATACTGATCAAGCGCCCTTCAGACGAGAACGTTATGCCGCCTTCGCGGGCTTTGCCATCAGAGTAGAAACGGATATTCCATTCGGATGAATTGGACTCCAATTTCTCCATCTGATAAGCGTCTCCAGTGATGCCTTCAGGAAGAGCCAGCGCTCCGTCCTCAGTCGGTTCGTCTGATTCCGGATCCGCTCGTTCCACTACCAGCCGATCACCGCCTTCATCGAATCGGACGGATCGAGTGATACCGTCGCGGATGGAATTGGAACGGGCCTCAAGCATCAAATTCCGAGCCTTCGAAAAAAACTGTCGTGCCTGCCGACTCTGCGATTCCTTGAGCAGGTTGGGCATGATTGCAGCGGCGAACACGGCAAGCACCGTAATGACAACCGTCAATTCAATAAGGGTGAAGCCCTTACTGATCTTCAGTGATCTCTTCACCAATGTCGGCGTTGTTGCCGTCTCCGCCCGGCGCTCCGTCTTTACCGTAAGAAATGATTGTGAACTCCTCACCGTCGCTCGACACCTGATAGTCGTACTCATTGCCCCAGGGATCCGTCGGAAGCTCCTTGTCAAGGTAGGGTCCGCGCCATCCATCAGCGCCCTCAGAGGGCCGAGTTCGCAAGTCCAGGAGGCTCTCTGGGAAATCTCCAACATCGGTCTTATACAGCTGCACCTGTGCCCGCAGGGTTGCAATGTCACTGGCGGCCTTCGACCGAGCGGCGTCGTCCGTTCGACCCACGATTCGCGGCACGATCAGCGCTGCGAGAATCGCGAGAATCAAGATCACCACGACAAGCTCAATCAGCGTAAAGGCGAGTCGATTCCGATTTCTTAGTTTCATCTTGTTTTGCCTAAATCCCATAACCCTATCTTTCAGTCCCTTCTTACTATCGCACGGCGTTTTGCGCTTCAAAGATCGGCAGCACCACGCTCAGAACGACAAACCCGACAATAACTGCCATGCCAAGGACAATTGCTGGCTCGACAAGCGCCACGAGGCGTCTCATCCCATTGTCCACTTCAAAATCCAAACTGTTCGATACCCGGCTCAACATCTTCGGCAGGTCGCCGGTTTCCTCTCCGATTGCGACCATATGCGTCAATACAGGGGGAAAGTCACCCGCATCCCGCATGGCTTCGGCGATCGGCTTGCCTTCTCGAACCTCTTTCTCCACGACCGCGCTCGAAGCTTGAAACACCTTGTTGCCGCTCGACAACCCCGCAATTCTGAGCGCTTCCAATATTTCTACTCCTCCGAATACCAGGGTGCCCAAGACCCGGGCGAACCGTGAGACTGTCGCCTTACGAATAACCGGACCCACAATTGGCATTCGGAAAATCATGCGGTCTCGCGCCAACTGGCCAGCCTCCGTGGCAACCCAGCCGCGATAGACAATGACCAGTGCAACAATGCCTCCCAAGATGAAGAGTCCGTTTTTAGTTAGGAACCCGGTCGTGCTCAAGAGTATTTCTGTAGTTGCCGGAAGATCCGAGCCAAGGCTGTCAAACACGGGAGTCAGTTTTGGCAGCACAAAGAAGACCAGGGCCAAGACGACGAAGATCGCGGTAAAAGTCAGAACCGCCGGATAGATCAGCGCCGAAACGATCTCGCTTCGGCGAGTGACTTCCTTCTCTTGGAACTCGGCGAGTCGGCCCGCGACGTCTGGGAACTGCCCCGACGCCTCGCCGGCTCGCAGCGTTTGGGTAAAGACCCCGGGAAATAGTTTCGGATACTTGCCCAACGCCTCGCTAACCGGCAGACCCTTTCGCACCTGATCTAGAGTGTCCAGGGAAACCTGCTGCAAGGTTGCGCTTTCAGATTGTTCGGCAACCACTTGCAGAACGCGGTCGAGAGGTAAGCCCGCGGCGGCAAGATCGGCCATGCGCCGTGTGAAAAGTGCAATGTCCCCGCGGCTGACCTTCTTGCTCTTGCCCATCGCAAGGGCGCTCGTCTGACTCCTGCCGGTGCTCTCCTTGATCTCAAGGACGTACTTGCCGTCGGCCGCTACCACCGCGATCGCCGCTTCCTTTGAAGCGGCGTCAATGAATCCGGACTTACGTTTGCCGGATGGCTCGAGCGCGGTGTAGGCGAAGGTAGTCATTTGGATTTCAGGGCCCGCACCTCGGATTTCGCAGTTCGGGCCGTTCTGGAAGATTTGGCCAACGAATTCGAAATCTCAAAAGCTTCAAACAGACGATGTTCCTCGATTGGGAGGAAAGAACTCTTCGTACCGCTCCGAATCCCGGATTTCGCAAAGGGCAGCCTCACGAAAAGTCCTCCCGCTGACAGACGCGCATGACTTCCTCTGCCGTTGTCCTTCCGGCGAGCACCATCAACTTGCCTTCCATCAAGAGGGTTCGCATGCCCTGGTTGCGGATGGCATGATTCTTCATCACGCTCGAAGAGGCCCGATCGACCGTTAATCGCTTGATGTCTTCGTCGATGAAGAGCAGCTCATAAAGTCCCTGCCTGCCCCGGTGGCCCGTGCCTTGGCACTTGTCGCAGCCGCGACCCTTGCGGAACGTCTCCTTCGGCAGGCCCGCGATTTCCGCATCTGTGAATCCGATGGCAAGCAGCGATTCATGAGAAGGCTCGTAGACTTCAGTGCAGTTCGGACAAATTCGGCGGACGAGACGTTGGGCAATGACGCCGATCAGGGATGACGCGGCCAAATAGGGTTCCACACCCATATCGAGCAGACGAGTTACGGCGCCCGGCGCATCATTCGTGTGGAGGGTTGAAAACACCAGGTGACCAGTTAGCGATGCGTGGATGGCAATTTCCGCTGTTTCATGGTCTCGAATTTCACCCACCATGATAACGTCTGGGTCCTGCCTCAAGAAGGAGCGCAGGCCGCTGGCAAACGTCAGACCAATATTGGCCCTGACCTGAACTTGACTGATGCCCGGAACCTGGTACTCGACGGGATCCTCGATTGTGAGGATGTTCGTGGTGGGAGACCAGATCTCTTGCAGCGAGGCATAAAGCGAAGTGGACTTACCGGATCCGGTCGGACCCGTCGCCAAGATGATTCCATAGGGTTGATGAATCAGCTTGAGAAACTTCTCGTAAGTCTCCTGCGGCATACCGAGCTCCTGCAGGCCCAAGAGCGCCGTGCCTTTATCGAGCAGTCGCATGACTGCCCGTTCTCCATACACGGTTGGCACGATGGAAACTCGAACGTCGATTGCCCGACCGGCGATGGTGATCTTAATGCGCCCGTCTTGCGGAAGTCGCCTCTCGGCGATGTTCATTTCGCCAAGGATTTTAAGCCGGCTGATGATAGCGGCGTGCATCCGTTTGGGCGGCTTGAGCATATCGCTGAGCATGCCGTCGATTCGATATCGAACCTTGACTTCCTTCTCGTAAGGTTCAATGTGGATGTCACTGGCGCTGTCTCGAACGGCCTGTGCGAAGATCAAATTGACCATTTGGACGACAGCGGTCTCGCCCGCCATCTTGGTAAGGTCGGCGAGGTCGGTTGTGTCATCGATCTCAGCCGCCGTGCCCTGCTCTTCACTGGGAATGCCGGCCAGAATGCGCTCGAGGAAATACTCTTCGATTCGCTCCTTGATTAGCTGAGGGTCGGCCATGACGGCCCTAACGGGCCGCCCCGCAAGAATTCCCAGGTCATCCACGGCAGGGAGGGAAGTGATCGCGCCAATGGCGACTACCAGCGTGTCCCCTTCTATGGACAGCGGCAATACTTGGTTCTTGAGTGCGAACTCGCCGGGCGCCAGCGACATCGCAGCTTCTTCAGGTTTCGTGGTCTCAAGATCGACCCGATCCAATCCATCACTCGGCACTGCAGAGGAGGATGGCGCAAAATCCCGTGCGCTGTCTAGCGGTTCGTAAAGGCTCATGGGGGAAAAACCAGGGTGGCTGGATGTGATTACGTTCGCCGAGCCTGATTGTTCACCGGTCCCAGTAAGAAGGGACTCTAATCACTGACAAGTATTTATGCGGCCATTAGCGCTTGGATGACCGCGCGTCTGGCTTCCCGATGCTGGGTCCGAAGTGACTGCATGACATAAGCTGCAAATTCGATGTCGCTCGCCTGATGGATTAAGTCGACCTTTTGCCCTTCGATCGCCACTTCGAAGCCGCTGGAATGAGATTTGGCCGTGAGCGGGATGAAAGGTGAGCTGTCATCTTGGCCGAGCGACCACAAAGCTTCGTAAGTAGCCACATTCCATTTGGCCAAGATCAAACCCAGGTTCCGTTCGATGCTGCGCTCGTAATTCACACCAAGCTGACGGAACGTGCTGCTGCCGATGTGGTGGAGGAATGCCCCATCGACTTGCCAAATGGAGTGGCCGGCGTTCGCTGCGCGCAGGCAGTAGTCATCGTCTTCAAAATTACCAATCCCAAATCTCGGGTCAAACCCGCCGATGTCGCTCAGGCAGTCCGGTGAAATCAGCATGAAGAGCCCGCGGACTCGAGAAACCTGACTCGCCGCCGAATGATGCTCCCGACTCCAATTCTGGGCGAGATCATGCATCTCTTGGAGGTTTCGATAAGCGCCAATGTCCACTTTTTGAGTGCCATTGATTTCGTTGGTAACACAACCCAGGATGCCCGGCTTCAACTCGCGCTGATCGAGTTCCAGAAACGCCGTGGCCATCTGCGGAAGGAAGTCGATCGATGGAGTGACATCGTCGTTGGACACTGCAAACGCGTCGAACCAGGCCTCTTGTGCCAAAAACTCCAAACCACGATTCGCTCCCCGGCCAAAGCCAAGGTTGGTCGGTTCTTCAATCAGATGAACGATATGCGGTATCTCGGACTGCAGATTGCGCATGGCGTCCAGTTCGGTCGCTTCCGGTGCATTGGCGACGATTGCGAATTCAATCTCGCCTGGGTAGTACTTGGTGAATTCCAGAACTGCCGAGCGCGTCAAGCTCGCGTTACGTGTCGGAATCGCAATCCCCAGGCGCTGCCAAGTGGGCAAATCGCCTTCGCCAATGACGGCAATCGTATACATCGCATCATCGTCGAGCCCTTCCCGTATCAGTCCTGGCCAACGTGCTTCTTGGCTGAGGAACCGGACTTGGCGCGTGGGAAAGTGACTGATGATCAAGTCCGAGAACTCGCTAGGTGTCCATTCGATCTGATGGAATTCGTTCAGTGGCCGATCCTGAAGGTGGTTGTCTGGCGAATGGTATTTCCGATTCGGAGTACTGATGACGATTCGCCCTTTGCAGGTCTTCAATGCATCCAGCAATCGAGCCGGTTCTGTCAGATGTTCTATCGTCTCAAAGCTGATGACGAGGTCTGCATCTGAGAAGTCTGCATCGCAAACGTCTTTGATCTCAAAGTTGGCGGATTCGTACTTTTGGGCAGCATGCCGGATCGCGTCCCCGGCTGAGTCGATCCCGCGAACCGATGCCGCGAACGTAGCCGCGTAGTTTGCACCGTAACCTTCACCACTGGCCGCATCGACAACCTTGGCGTCGGCATACCATGGCCGGAAGTAGAGGTACCGTTGCCAATGGAACAACTCGGTTGCAGGATCGGACCGGTGAGGGATCATCCGCTCACCCGTCCACGCCAGGTCGAAGTTCTTGTCAGAAGTTGCAGTCATCGTACGCTCCAGGTATTTCTATTGGCTGCCAAGCCAAAAAACTAGAGCGATACTTTAGGTTTTAACCGCCCGCCTACTTGGCGAGCGCTTCTTCGATTGCCTTTGCGATCTCCGGATCTTCCGGCTTGATCTTTGGTCCAAATCGCTTGATGACCTGGCCGTCCTTTCCGACAAGGAACTTGGCGAAGTTCCACTCGATCTCGTCCTTCGGACGGTCCGAGTGCGAAACAAGAAACTTGTACAGGGGGTCTGTTTGTTCACCTTTTACCACGATCTTCTCGAACATCGGAAATGTTACGTTGTGTTTGGTCGTGCAGAATTCCTTGATCTCGACATTCGTCCCCGGCTCTTGATTTCCGAACTCGTTTGCGGGAAATCCAAGAACGGCGAAACCTTTCGGCTTGTAGTTGGAATAGAGCTTTTGCAGTCCGTCGTATTGGGGCGTTAAACCGCACTTGCTTGCCACATTAACGATCAGAAGGACCTGGCCCTTGTACTTTTCCAGCTTGATCGGCTTGCCGTCAATGTCCTTCTTCGTGAAATCATGGACCGAGTTTTCAAGTGCGCCCATATTTGCGATAACCATCCCGCAGCTCAGTGTCGCTGCCATCATCCAATGCTTCATGCCAACCATATCCTTGTAAAGTCCGAAGTGCGGTTTATTGTTCCACGAATGCGAGGCGATAGAGGATGTGCGCATAGATTCGGCTCATCTTGAACAGGTGCTCCACTTTGAGCCGCTCATCCGTCTCGTGGGCTTTTCCGTCCCCTTCCCAGCCTGTGCCGATGCTCACGGTATTCGGAATTGCCCTCGCATAAGTTCCGCCGCCCATGACTCCTGGTGCCTTTGTCTCGCCTGTCTCGGTCTCGACAACTTCGCACACAACCTTTACAAGCGGATGCTCAAGCGGGAAGTACAGCGATGGGCTGTCACGAACGACGTCGAGGGAGAAGGAATGCTTGAGCGTAGCAAGGAACTCCCGGCACCGACTCGCAAGTTCCTCCCCCTTCCAAGTGACTGGATATCGAATGTTGGTCAGCATCGATAGGCGTCCATCCTTCGTTTCAACGATGCCGAGGTTCGATGTCAGGTCCTGGCTCACGTCGTCCGATCCATGGATGCCAAGCCCCACACCGCTTGGGTGCGTCATCCACAACAGCTCTTCGAAATAGGGTTCCGCCGAAAGTGGCGCCAAATCGAGAAGGAACCTGAAGACGCGCGTTGCCGCGTTGTCGCCAGAAAATGGACGCGAGCCATGAGCCGCTTTGCCTTTCGCGCGAACGACAAGGACGTCATCATTCCAATTCCAAGTCACGTTTGCGTCCCAGGCATCCGCGAGTTTTCCTTCCACGTGAGCACGGGCCCCTCCGGTAACGCGGACCATAGCTTCGCAATCGTCGATCACAATGTTCGGCCTTTGCCCGCCCGAGATCTCCAGCAGTTCGAAATCACCCTTTAACAGGTCAACGGATGTAACAAAGTCCGCAATGCCCTTTTCAGCGTGATAGCATGGCCAACCCGAATCTGGAGCGATGCCAAAGGTTGGCGTTTCTTCCGTTTTCACGTATCGTTCCACGCACAGGAATCCCGATTCCTCGTCGCAGCCGAAAACCTGCCGCATCCGCGCCGGAATGTTAGGGCAAACTTCCTTTATGGCTCTCATGGCGTAGAGAGACGCCATCGTCGGACCCTTGTCGTCCTCTGCTCCCCGCGCATAAATGTAATCACCATCGACTTCGGCACCGAACGGTTCGTGCTTCCAGCCGTGTCCGACAGGAACCACGTCCAGGTGCCCAAGAGAGACAATCAGGCGTTCGCCTTGACCGAACTCCCCCCAGCCGGCAAAGCCTTCAAGGTCCTTTGTTTGAAAACCCCACTGTTGGCAGAGTTCGAGCGCGAAGTCAAGCGCCTCACGATTCTCTTTGCCGAAGGGCGCGTTGTCGGAAGCCGGGCCCTCGACGGATGCAAATTGAAGCATCTTGCGCGTATCGGAGAGCAATTCTTGTTCGTGGGCTCGCAGCCATTCTTGAATTTTCGCGACGATGGGGTCCACCATTCCGCGATTTTAGATGTTCAGCCAGATGAATTGCTCGGGTTCGCGGGCGCTCGGGCGGTTGGATGAGCACCCGCAGAACCAACAGTTCGGATTCCATGTCCAGAACCGGGCACACCTGGTAATGCAACGGGGTCTGTACCATCGCGGGCGCCAACGGGTAAGAAGGGAATGTGCCCTCGAAGATTCAATCGACTTTCGCCGCCACGTTCGGAAAGCCACATGAATATGAAGCGATCGCACCGGGTCGAATCAACCTGATCGGCGAGCACACAGATTACAACGACGGGTTTGTGTTCCCAGTCGCCATCGATCGGGAGATCCGAGTGGTGGCAAGCAAATCCATGTCGACTACGGAACTGCGTTCACTGCAGACTGGACAAGGACAGTCATTTGATGCCAATTCCGTTGAACCAGGTCAGGTCGCAGGATGGGTCGCCTATGCCGCCGGAATGGCTTGGGTCTTGAGACGACACACGGGCAAGAGTCTTCCCAACCTTGCCGGAGTTGTGGACAGTACTCTGCCAATGGGAAGCGGGGTCAGCAGCAGTGCGGCAATCGAGCTTGCTTTCGGCGTGCTGTGGAACCGCATGGCAGGTCTGGGGCTTGACAGCCCGACCTTGGCGTTGCTGGCCCAAAAGTGCGAAAACGAGTTTGTGGGTGTGAACTGCGGCATCATGGACCAGATGGCGAGCGCCATGGGTCGACAGGATCAGGCCATGTTTTTGGATACACGCAGCCTGGAGATCCACTACGCCAATGTGCCGACGGAACTGAAAGTCATCCTATGCGACACCAAGAAACCACGCGCACTCACCGAATCCGCCTACAACGAGCGGCGAAGTCAGTGTGAGGAGGCAGCGCGCCTGTTGGGAGTTGCCAAACTGCGTGACGCAAACCAGGATCAGTTAATTCTCAATAGGGATCGAATGGACGAGGTGGTTTACCGGCGGGCTCGTCATGTGATCTCCGAAAATGAAAGGTGTGTCCAGTTTAAGTCGGCACTTGAACGCGGGGATCTCGATGAGATTGGCGCCCTTATGCGGGCCAGTCACGTGAGTCTGAGGGACGATTACGAGGTCAGTTGTACGGAGCTTGACGCCATGGCAGAAGCATGCTGGAATGCATCAGGGTGTATAGGGGCGAGGATGACGGGCGCCGGATTTGGTGGTGCGTGCGTGGCCTTGGTGAAGGAGACGGCGGTCGATTCATTCGTAAAGGCCGTTGCCTTGGAGTATTCCCATCGAACTGGAATTCAGGGAGAGTACACCACCTGCCGAGCAACTCACGGGGCCCGGATGGCCGATTAAAGCCGGTTTAATTGCGAACTTGCGAACAATTCCGGCTGACGACCCTAAACCGGTCTTTGATTTCCGTCTAAATCTCCTTGGGAACACGAGAACCTATACGTATCGGGGATGGGATGATGGGGGAACGTCGCGGCAAATTGTTGACCGTTCGAAATAGAGTTGGAACGACTATTCGATCGCCGCAAAAATTCTCGACAAACATCTCAAAAATGCCTGGCCCTATGGAATGAACTAGACAGGCGGTTAGAAATAAAGTGAGGGGTGGGTTAATGCCAATGCCAACCACGTCGAGATCGGACAGCTCAAATCGAGCGGTTCGTCTCACGAAAAGAGAAATTGAGGTGTTAAGTCTGATAGCGCAGGGTCACAGCAGCAAGGAAGCGGCTGACGCTCTGTACGTTTCGAAGCGAACGGTCGACTTTCATCTCGCAAACATATATGACAAATTGCAGGTAAACAATCGAGTCCAGGCTTTTCGTGCGGCAACGCGGTTAGGCTTGATCCCGTTCGAACCAACTTTCGGTCACACTCGGGGCGACGCGTAGCGAACTTGCTCTGTAACGAATTGGCCCTGATGGCTTGCCATCAGGGCTTTTTCCATCTTTAATATCGTCATCGGTCTCGTTTCCAACATTCTCGACTTTGTTTATCCACCCAAATGTGGCCTTTGTGGTCGGTTTGGGCCCGTCGCGATTTGCAACGATTGCTCCGAGGCGTTCATCGCGTACGACACCGATCGCCAAGACCTGGAAGGAACGCTGACTGAGGTGATTCGCCTTTATCGGTATGAAGGACGTGCGGCCCAAGCGGTGCGCCGCCTGAAGTACTCCCGGATTACAACCTTGGCCATTCCGCTGGCTGAACGGATCAAGCTGGGATTTGTTCACCGTGACTTGGATGAATACGATGCCATTGTTCCGGTTCCGATTCACTGGCGACGACGAGCCGCGCGAGGATTCAATCAGTCGGAATTACTTGCCATGAACCTGGGCGAGAAAGTCGATGCCAGTTTGCTGCGAAGGCGTCGATACACCCGGCCCCAAGTCGGCTTGGATCGAGATGCCCGTGCAAAGAACCTGAAGGGAGCATTCTTGGCCAAACCCACCGTGAGTGGACGTTCCATACTACTGATCGACGACGTAACGACCAGCGGGCAAACCGCCGAAGAATGCGCATTGGAACTACGCCGAATGGGAGCAACGCGAGTCGGGCTGCTTGCATTGAC
>CAMLEL010000033.1 GCA_946478935.1 uncultured Armatimonadota bacterium | reverse complement strand
GACGCGGTAGCGCAGGCCGAAGCGATCCGCACCGAGCGGCAGCTCCTCGCGACCCTCGATCCCGTGCCGCCGGTGCGGAAGGTACTGGCTGACGCGCTCCGCGGCGCCATGAGCGCCGTCCGTATAGTGCCGATTTATGAGTCAATCAATTACCTCGGATCGAGCGTGCTCCCTCGTCACGTTCCGAAGATTGGTCGGAAAACTGCACGCGATCTTACCAGACCCTCAAAAAGGAAAATGCAAGGCCAACGATTAATTAATCGGGAAACGTCTCCTAAAATGGAGAGCAGACATCGTTCATGAGCAATAGTCCCCCAACCACGCTCGGAAAGTATCAAATCATCCGAGAGATCGCGCGTTCGAACGACATTGTGTACGAAGCTTACGATCCGCTAATGAACCGTCGAGTAGCCCTCAAAGAATTGGCAATGCCAGGGGGTTCTACGCCACAGCAACGCGAAGATCGCATCAATCGCTTCAAAAGAGAAGCGCAAGCTGCCGGAACCCTCAACCACGCGAACATCATGACCGTCTATGAACTCGGCCAGGAAGGCGATCGGCTCTTCATGGCGATGGAATACCTGGATGGTCACACGCTGCGAAACGAGATCGATACGAAAGGCTTTCTTCCTGTCGACCGAGCGTTGGAGATCACGACTCAAGTACTACGTGGGCTCGAACACGCCCACAAAGTCGGAGTGGTCCATCGCGACATCAAACCAGACAACATTCAGATTCTTTCAAACGGCAACATCAAAATCACTGACTTTGGGATCGCCCGCCTCACCTTCCAACCGAATCTGACAATGGATGGCCAGGTCTTTGGCACGCCCAGCTACATGTCGCCGGAGCAGGTGGTCGGAAAGGAAATCGACCAGCGGAGCGACCTGTTCAGCGTCGGAATCCTCCTTTATGAAATGATCGGTGGCCAAAAACCATTCGGCGGAGACAGCGTGGTGACGATTACCTACGCGATCATGAACAAAGATCCGGAGCGTTTGAATCAAATCAGTTATCCGCTTTGGCAAGTGATCGAACGAGTCTTGGATAAGAGTCCGGCGTTGCGTTATGCCAGTGCTCCAGATCTGATGGCCGCACTGGATGCCTCTCAGTCGCCAACTTCGGGACCGGCCGCCCCCCCCATCATGGGCACGCCCCAGCACTCGATTTATGGTGGTGTTCCGCCTTACGGCGCGCAAAACGCTCCGACCGGCAATCCTTATACCCAACCCGTGTCGGCTCCTCCCGTCCAGGTATCCCCGGCGCCACCTGCCAGTTATCCGTACAACCCTTATTCGCATCCGGGACAAACCTCGCAGTCACCACACGTTCCAAACTTTCCTCCCGGTTATTCGAATGTGCCGGTGTACTACCCGCCTCCACCGCGACAACCGTTGATCAAACCAGAGACCAAACAGTTCTTTGGAAAGCTCTTCGTGTCTTTGGTGATCATCGGCTCGCTCTTCGCCCTGATCCTAGTGGGAATAAACGGCTTGAGCACAGCGCTGGAGAGTACGAGCAATCAGAGGGCCGATGCTGCAATTGTCAAGCAGATCGCTGGCCTGGACCAGAACAAACCGTTGGATCAGCAGATTTCCGAACTTCAGAATTTGATCGCAAAGTTGAAGGGTGAGGTGCAGATCAAAGAAGCCAAGAAGTCGCTTGCCGTCCTGTACGAAAGGCTCGGCAAGGAGGCCATGAAACGCGGCGACCTCATCGGCGCCGAAAACTCCTACCAGTCCGCCGTCGACCACGACCCGGACAATGGCCTCCTCTATACCAATTTGGGCGATCTGTATGATCGCCGTGCCCGCGCTGAGCCAGAGAGCCAAACTCGCATCTCGTTTTGGCAGCAGTCAGGGGAGTCTTGGAGAAGCGCAGCCACGCATGAGCCAGACCCTGAAACGCAAGCGACCTACGCCGAGCGAACCGCCATCTCTTACTTCAACCTCGCATGGGAGATGCACCAGAATTCGGATTACTTGAATCAGGAAGTACGATCTGCGCTTTATATCGCGCAAGACTATGCTCCAAGAGGCTCAGAGGTCGATCGCCAAATTCAGATGCTCTTCGATGAAATCCGGGGCTAGTACCCTTTGACCACACCGCCGTCCACCAAGATGCTCGTACCGGTGATGTAGGCCGCTTGCTGAGAGCAGAGGAAGACGACCGCCGCGCCAATCTCTTCCGGCGTGGCCAACCTTCCGACTGGGGACTCGCTGCCCTGCTTCAAGAGTGCTTCCTCCGGCGAAATCCCTTCCTTCCCGGCCCGTATCTCGGCGAGATGTCGCTGCCGGTCGGTCAATGTGTGCCCTGGCAAAACACAGTTCACGGTGATTCCGCGAGGAGCCAGTTCATTGGACTGCAGCTTGGCCAGGGCCAACATGCCCGAGCGTAACGTGGATGAAATCGGAAGCACATTGGATGGCTCATGGGCCACCAGACTGGTGAGATGCACAATTCGGCCAGAGCCTTTTGCCTGCATACTCGGAGCGACCAACCGAACCAGGCGCACGACGTTCATCAGCGTGCTCTCGAATCCGCGATGCCAATCGTCGTCGGACATTTGAGTAAAGCTTCCGGCAGGAGGGCCTCCCGTATTGGTCACCAAAATGTCCGGTGGTCCCAAGTCAGTCTTGGTCTGGTCAACCCACCAAGCCAGATCGTCCGCGTCTGAGACATCTACGCAGTAACTTCGCGTTTCGCCGCCGATCTCTGCGGCAGCAGCTTCGAGTGTTTCTTCGTTCCGTGCACAGATCGAAACCTGACAGCCTTCTTGGGCCAGAAGCTTGGCCGTGGCCAAGCCGATACCCTTGCTGGCTGCCGCCACCATGGCGACTTTCCCGCGAATGCCGAAATCCATGGCTAATGATGTCCAATTCAGACCTCGGATCGCTCGATTGGATTAGAATGATCGAAGCAAGCTATGCATCGAAAGGTTGGAGCCAAAGCGTTTACTCTCATCGAACTCCTGGTGGTGATTGCAATCATTGCCATCTTGGCGGCGATACTTTTTCCAGTCTTCGCCCGCGCCAAGGAAGCAGCAAAGAAAACCGAGTGTCTTTCAAACCAGCGTCAGTTGGGCATTGCACTGCAAATGTACATCAGCGATCACGACGACAAAATCTTCTTCTTTGCCCACGGCGTCGACCTTTCCCGAACCCAATCGTCACCTTTTGGCGTCACGCGAGAGAATCGGTGGTGGAATCAGATTCTTCCGTACACTAAAACCCAGGGCAACCTCCTAATTTGTCCAAACGACAGTGGGAAGAAGCCACACCCGCTGGAGGATGGCTTGTCCGGTCGACCGCTGGTGCCCAGATCCTACGTTGCCAATCGGGCCGCTGAGGGCCTCGATTATTCCAGCGTAAACGAGCCTGCTTCGATCGTGATCGTGACCGTTAAGAATGGTCGCTATGACGACTCTTGGTTTGAGCCGCCCAAAAACCTCTACGACAAGCTCGATTCATCAGGAAATGTCACCGGGCCCCCAGTTCTCGCTTTGGACCTCCAAAACAACGGCATCAACATGACGTTCTTTGACGGCCACGCTAAGTGGCAAAGTAAAGGGCGCATTCTCAGCGAGCCATGTGGGCTTCCCTGGTCCGGCGTACAGTTGATGCGGCAGTATCCCATTCCACCCACACCCGGACAGCCGAACCGCACACCCTGGCATCCGAAATGTCCTAGTTGAAGCGATCAGGTCGCATCGCCGGCATGTCGAATTCCGGATTCTGTCCGTCGATGAGATCGGCCACGATCTTGCCTGAAATAGGTCCAAGACTGACACCCATCATGGAGTGCCCGGTGGCGACCACGACGTTGTCCAAATGGCCGGGTCTGCCCAAGTAGGGCAACCCATCCGCGCTACAGGGCCGCAGACCCGCCCATGGTTGCAAGTCTGCAAAGTCGTCAGGCTCAAAGCCCGGCATGTAGTCAGGGATGGATTGCAACAGGCCCTTGTACTTGGCTTGATTCACAGACAGATTGTCTCCCACGATCTCCATCGTGCCTGCAAAGCGCAGGCTTGAATTCATGGGAGTCACGGCGATCCGCGCCTCGACCAAAATGAAGCAGTGCCGCGGAAGCGAATGTCGGGGAAGATCAGCGCTGTATCCCTTGCCACCCTGCATCGGCATGCGGAAGTGCATCTGTTTCGCCAACTCTCCGGACCATGCTCCAGCGGCCAAAACCACCTCGTCAGCCTCCAATTCCTCGTGCAAGGTCTTGACCCCGCGAATCCGACGCCCATCCTGCCTGAATCCGCGCACTGCCTGCCCAAATCGGAACTCTACGCCATGGTCAGCCGACGCTGATCGCAACGCAGCCATCAAATCCATCGGGTTCAAGTGACAATCATCTAGGAAATGCACACCGCCGGCGGCGCGTAAGGCTGTGTTGGGTTCGAGAGCGGCGACTTCGTTCTCGTTCAGCCGCTTGACCTGCAACCCCATCTTTTCGGCGCGGTCGGCCAATGAGAGTTCGTGATCCAGGCTCTTTTGAGTCGCGCAAAGCATCACGAGCCCGCATTTCTGAAGTCCAAAAGGCTGGTTCTGCTCTTCCGAGAACTGCAGATAGAGTTCGCGTGAAGCCATATTGAGGTCTCGTAGTAAGTGAGACCCACGCTCCACATGATCTTTGCGGCACGACTTCGCAAAAATCCAACCCCAGCGGACCAACTCAGGGTTCAGGGAGAGCTTCATACCAAACGGACTGGCCCTATTGAGCATCATTCGCATGCCGTATGCGATCATTCCAGGAGCGGCCAGAGGTTCAAAATGGCTCGGCACAACCATGCCCGCATTCCCCATCGAACAACAGTCATGATGCTCGGAGCCACGCTCCAAAACGGTGACTCTATGACCCGACTTGGCCAAGTAGTAAGCACAGCTTAGGCCGATCACGCCTCCGCCAATGACGATGACCGAGCGGCTCACTTACGAATGCCGCCTGCCATTGGGTCCGACTCGTCAAAGATCAGTGTGTTCTCGCCCGTCACGAAGGCCGTCCCTTCAATCGTCGGCAGGATGTGCTTGCCATCTCGGTGGTACCACGCTCGGTATGTCGTGCCGATGATGCTTTCTTGGACCAAAACCTCTCCCGGCGCCAGTTTGCCATCCTCGGCCAAACACGCTAGCTTCGCGCTCGTGCCGGTCCCGCAAGGGGACCGATCATATTCCCCTCCCGGACACAACACGTAATTCTTGCTTTGGGCGTCCGGATGTGTAGGCGGGCCGAAGACTTCTACGTGATTGACGTCCGGGAAGCCCTGCTGTTGGGAAGCCCTAAGCGTAGCCTTGGTAAACGCTCCAAGTGCCTCCAAGTTGTCCATCGCAACCGATATCGGCGAATCCTTGACCAGGAAAAAGGTGTTGCCTCCCCACGCCACATCACCAACCACCGATCCATAGCCCGCAACGTCCAGGGCGACGTCTTTCGCCATTCGAAAGCTCGGCACGTTTTGAACTTGTGTCGTGTGACGATTGAGAAGCTTTGCGCCAACAACCCCAACGGGAGTATTGAGCCGATAGTCTCCCGGTGGCAATCCTTCGAATGCAAGGGTGGCCATCAAGCCGATCGTCCCGTGTCCGCACATACCCAGTGCACCAACCGGATTGAAAAAGATTAGGTCTCGTAGGCACCCAGGTTCCGTGGGCTGACCAATCCAGGCTCCGACCACGGCCTCATAGCTTCGGGGCTCAAGTAGCAGGGGTCGAAAGACTTGGTCGAAGTCGTCATTAAAGGACTCGAGGCGTTCCCGAATGCTACTGCCCGCACAGTCCAGTTCTGCGTCGGTTACGACCCGCGTCGGTTCCCCTTCCGTGTGGGAATCGAGGCATCGAACTTTGCGCATGAGCTTAGTTTAGCTTCAACCCAGAATCGGATCCACTATGCCGGAGATCCGTCGTCTTCCCCCTGGTTCAAGGTCGCAAACGATGATCTCATTTTTTCCACGGACGAGCAGGGTTCCAGGCAGGTAGAGCGTCCGCTGGGGTCCGATGCTCCTGTACCTTCCCAAATTAAATCCGTTCACCCAAACATTGCCCTTTCCCCAGCCTCGAAGGTCGAGATGAGTATCGGCTGGATCTTGAACTGAAAACTCTGCGCGGTACAAACTCGGCTCGTCGCGGTCCACTCCACGCTCGAATACCGCCTTATCAAAGTCGATGCTGTGCGCATGGACCTGGAGAACCGGGTTGCCGGCAAAGGTGGCGCCTCGAATCCCTTTTCGCTCAGACAGCATCTGACGCGCGTAATTGATTCTTCCCGAGTTCTCTACAAGGATCTCGATCACTCCAGGATGACCGACGTCGATCTTCGTCTGGGCCAGTCGCCGGTCAAGCGTTCCAACAATCCTTCCACCAGACATGACGACCGCATAATCTTGGAGGTCGTGCAACTCTAACTCGCCTTCGCCTGGCTCACCAAGGCCCACACGGTAGAGCACAAACCCGTAACCATGGTTCAACTCATCAAAGCTCGACCAACCTGACATGCCAATTTGCGCGAGACTTTTGATTTCGCAGGACTCCAGAAACTCGATCTCTGGCAGTGCGACAGCAGGTCGGCTGACTGGAGGCTCAGGCAAAGGACCAACGAACTCCGTAATGACATCTCGGAACCGGAAATACTTCTCCGTCAGCCTGCCGTCCTCGCCGATGGCGGCGTCATAGTCATAGCTGGTCACATCAGGACGATAGCCATCGGGAGTCCAATTGGCGCCATTCATAAAGCCCCAATTGGTACCTCCGTGAATCATGTAGAAGTTGAAGGACGCTCCGTTTTCCATGAACCAGCGCAGGTCTTCTGCCTGTTGATCCGCGTCGGTGACGTGATGTTCGGATCCCCAATGATCGAACCATCCAAACCACAGTTCACCGCACATGAGAGGCGCCTCGGGCCGGAAAGTACGAAACGCTTCGAACCGCTCTGCGGGCCGGCTGCCGAAATTGATCACCGAAACTGCATCGGGCAAGGTTCCGCCCGCCAACATTTCCGGAGTAGGACCATCTGAGGTGAAGAGGAGGCAGTCAAATCCGGCCGCAACAACCTGATCGCGAATTTTCCCCATGTAGACCGAATCACTGCCAAAGGAGCCGTACTCGTTCTCCACTTGGACCATCAGGATTGGTCCGCCCTTCGACACAGTCCTGTCTGCCAACCTCCGTCCGACTTCATTCATGTAGGCGGCGGTGCGATCTAGAAATGCCGGGTTGTCTTGGCGAATCAGGATATCTGGCACGTTGGCAAGCCAATAGGGGAAACCGCCCCATTCCCACTCCGAACAGACATAGGGACCCGGTCTAACGATCACCCAAAGCCCGAGTTCTTGGGCCAAGTCGACGAATGCCGCCACGTCCAGCCTGCCATCAAAATCCCACTGTCCGGGCCGCGCTTCATGTTCATTCCAAAAAACATAGGTGCAAATCGTATTGAGCCCCATCGCCTTCGCCTTTTCCATTCGATCACGCCAATACTCGCGGGGGATCCGGTTATAGTGCAGCTCCCCGCTTCGAATCTGGAATGGCTGACCGTCGAGGAGGAATTGTTGGCCCTGGGTCGTGAACGTCATGTATTTTGAGATTACCGGCGGTCCACTAAACCCAGGCTACGGGTAATGTTGCAACCGCATGGCGAGAACCTTGCTCCTTTCGACTGCGGAACATACTTGGCGTGAATGGCTCAAGGAAAACCGGAGGGGCCGCGATTTGATTTGCCTGGACCCTTCCGATCCCGATCAATCTCCGCCCGGACGACTTTGCCTTTGGCGGGACTCAAAGGTCGTTGCTTGGCGGTTTTATGGGAGCCTTGACAGCCAACGGTCGCCACAAGTTCTACTCGCCGCCCTCGTTCAGCTTTTGCAACAGGCGGCCGAAGACGTGGTCGTCCAACTCTGGCCCAATCGCGGAACCCCGTTGATCCGCCATGTGACGATGATCGGCGCCCAATTGATGAAGCCAGATGAGATCTTTGTTCCTTCCGCCTCAGGAATGGACCAATCTGGCTTTCCCGTAGGGCCAGAGGAGATCGAGTTGGATGAAGCATTTCCGGCCATCGTGCAGAACGCGCAACGGAAGGCGCATTGGCTCAAAATGTTTGAAAACAGTGAATCCCATTCCATCGACTTGAGTCGGCTCTCAATTGAAGGAGCCCGGCTTGGCTCTGGAATAACCCTGCCAACTGCCGACCGAGATAGGGTGCTGGGAAGTGGTGTCCTTCATGCCGAAGTAGCTGGAGGAGCTCTGTTCCTGGTAGCTCGCGAAGACCCCTCAGACGAAACGATGGCTCGAGCCCTGGACCACTTTCATTGCACGCGGGCTCACATCGCTCATCCTTCGGACTATGAAGGGCTCTTGTGCAGCTTTGCAAAGCAACACGGCGAAGATTTCGGTATCGGAACGATCGAGCGCATCGACTTCGAGCGCCGCACGGCCGACATCCACAGTACAGCCGTCCCGCCAGCCCCAGTGCGCATCCTTCGTTTGGGCGCGCTTAAAGTCGACACAGCGGGTCGAGAACTGGGTGAGGTTCGTCCTTGGCAGGTCTAGTCCAAAGATCTGGCGCACGGTAAACTGCTCCCATATGCGCTTGTACCTTATCCGGCATGGCCAAACGGCCTGGAATGCCGAGCAGCGGGCACAGGGGCACACCGACATTCCGCTCGATTCTCAAGGAAAAGCCCAGGCCATGATGCTCGGCCATCGATTTGCGGGCAAGCGCATCGATCGCATCCTTTGCAGCGACCTGATTCGAGCACGCGAGACCGCGCAGCCCATCGCCGACCATTCTGGGGCGCCAATCGAAGAAACGGTGGCCCTGCGGGAGCGGTCTTTTGGCGAATGGGAAGGTGAATACTTCAAAGACATTGCCAGTTGGTGGCCCGCTTTGGAGGCAATGCAAGGCACGGATCGCCTGATGCTCCGACCGCCTGGAGGTGAGTCGTTTGCTGACGTGTGGAAGCGAGTCCAGACTTTGGTTCACGATTTGCAAACGGACCAGGGCAACACCGTGATCGTCAGTCACGGCGGAACCTGTGGATTGCTGCTCGCTCAGCTCGTTCAAGGCAACTTGGAAACTTCGCGCGCATTTCGCTTCAACAACACAAGCGTAACCAAACTGGAAAGGAGGCCCGAAGGGCTCTTCATGATCCAGTATTACAATGACACTGGCCACCTGGCCAATGAAGCCCTGGCTGGTAGCGTCGATGGCACGGTTCGCTAAAGCTTGGCCTTGCTTGGCATCGGCA
This sequence comes from uncultured Armatimonadota bacterium, assembly GCA_946478935.1. The sequence goes on along the minus strand of CAMLEL010000033.1, from coordinate 2,329 downwards.
ACACTGCTCAACGCTGCGTTTCCTCCGTTCAACCTGGGCCTGCTCGTCCTTTGTGCGCTCGTGCCTTGGCTGGCGTCTCTCCGAGACGTGTCGGGAAAGGACGGCTTCAAGAGTGGCTGGACCTTCGGCTTCCTATTCATGCTCGGCCAATTCTTTTGGATCTTCTCGTTCGTGGACCGATGGGTGCAGAATCCGCTGCTCGCAATCGTCCCCTATCTCGCAGCGTGCGCCGCAGCGGCGCTCTATTTCGGATTGACGGGTTGGCTGACGAGCCTTGCCTGGCGCGCGAACATGCCATGGGCGATTCCAATAGCTTGGGCTGGGGTTGAAGTCTTTCGATCCTACATCCCGATCCTCGCGTTTCCATATGGCCTCGTGGCGACGCCGCTCTGGCCCTACCCTTGGATGATTCAGAACGCGTTCTACGGATCGATTTTTCTCGTTGGCGCTTGGGTTCTTTTACTAAATGTCACCTTGACGCTGGTTCTCGGCCAGGATGCTTCTTGGCGAAAGGTCCGTGGCTATGTCGCGGCATCGGTACTCCTCTTGCTGGCATCTTGGGTGAAGTATTACGATCCTCAACCGGAAGGTCGGGCCATCATCACGGTGGGCCAGCCCGGAGTCGATATGGCATTTGGGACAGAATCGGATCAAGCCGAATTGGGCCCAAGAATCCAGTCGATCATCGACCGAGCCCAGTTGCATCAATCTGAACTTCTCGTCTTGCCGGAAGGAGTCGCTGGCCCAAGCGGGGCATTTCCGCCTCTGCCTCCATTCGCTATTCCGGAAGGAATGCCCATCCTTTTCGGCGGACAGCGCGGGCAAGGACCAAGATATCAGGCCGCCTTTTCCTATGACGGACAATGGCGATACGTCGACAAAACGAGATTGGTGATTTTTGGAGAGTACGTCCCATTCCGTGAGGCCCTGCCATGGTTGGCGGCCTCATTCAACCTTCCCGGCGGAGATTTGACGCCCGGTGCAAATGTGTCCGTGATGAAAGTAGGAAAGTACACCGTCGGGCCCATCTTGTGCTTTGAGGGACTCTTTCCCGATATCGCGTACCGTCAAGCAAGGGACGGTGCCCAAATCCTGGCCGTGATGTCTGTCGATGATTGGTACATGGGAACGACAGCGCCAGACCAATTGAAGGCTGCATCCGTTTGGAGGGCTGTCGAAACAGGACTACCGTTGGTCCGAGCCGCCTCCACGGGTTATTCATTGGCTGTAGATCCACGCGGAAACCTTGTTTCCGAAGCGCCTACCAAAGAGCTCGTCGCATTCAGAGTTGAACTGCCCGTCGGAACTCCGGCTCCTTCCCCGGTCTTCCCTATTTTTCCGATTGCAGCTTTGAGCAGCCTGGTCCTGTTACCGCTGGCCTGCTACCAGAAGAAAAAAAGCCCCCGAGCTTGAGGCTCGGAGGCTTTCTTTGCTGATCGGATTAATTAACCGCGGACGTTTACCACGCTGGAGTATCCAACGTTTCCGGCCGCATCGAAAGCTTTCACCTGCAGCGTGTGGCTGGTGCCAGATTTCCACTTGCGGGTGTTGATGTTCCAGGAGTATGCGGCGGACGTATCCGTCGCTTCCAGCTTCCCATCGACCCACAGTTCGACCTTGACCACTCCGACATTGTCAGATGCGTTGGCCGTGATCATCAGGCGGTTGCCGGCGGTTTCACCGTCACGAGGCGAAGTGATCTCAGCGGTTGGCGCTTCAGAGTCGCCTGCTGTGTTCTGAACACCGACTTGGATCGTCGTCTCGGCGCTGTTGCCAGCCGCATCATAGGCGACTGCCTTGAGCGTGTGATTGCCGTTGCCGACTGCGGTCGTGTCCCAGCTCCAAGTGTAGGGGCCAGAGGACTTGGATCCCGAGTACTGATTGTTCACGAAGAAGTCGACTCGAGTCACGCCAACGTTGTCGGATGCGCTAACCGCGACGTTTACTGTTCCGGAGATCGTCGCACCGTTGCTTGGCGAGCTGAAGGAGACGTTCGGAGCAGATACATCGGCGGTCGAGTTCTGGACGGTCACGCCGACCGAAGTCTGGGCGCTGTTGCCAGCGGCGTCATAGGCGACTGCCTTGAGCGTGTGGTTGCCATTGGCGACTGCGCTCGTGTCCCAGCTCCAATTGTAGGGGCCGGAGGATTTGGATCCCGAGAACTGGTTGTTCACGAAGAAGTCCACTCGAGTCACGCCCACATTGTCGGACGCTCCCACCGAAACGTTCACCGCTCCGGATACGGTCGCGCCGTTGCTTGGCGAGGTGAAAGTTACGCTCGGAGCCGTTACATCTGCGGTCGCATTCCGCACATTGACGGTGATCGTCG
>CAMLEL010000032.1 GCA_946478935.1 uncultured Armatimonadota bacterium | reverse complement strand
GCAGACGGGACCGGACGCCTATTTCACGGGCTCGGTCCGCTTGGTCGAAACAGAACCCGGCGCTGGTCGCCTGACCGAATTCTATCTTTGGCTGAGCGTCGGGGGAGCAGTTGGCGGACTGTTCAACGCACTTATCGCACCGCAAATCTTCAGCACATTGGCGGAATATCCGGTCGCCATCGTTGCCGCATGTCTGCTCCGGCCAGGCAAGGTGAGGAATCTTCGCTTGGACATCGCGTTTGCCGTCGGAATGCTGCTGCTCACCATCGGTTTGGCGTTTGCCGTGCGCGCATTCGACTTGCCTCCATCTCAAGCCAGAACCGGGTTGGTTATTGGTTTACCGGCCATTTTGTGCTTCCTGATGGTCGACCATCCCGTGCGCTACGCGCTGATGATTGGTTCCCTCTTGTTAGGCTCCAACCTGATGCAGACGAACTCAGCGGGCAGAGTCGTTTACACCGGCCGAAGTATGTTTGGCGTCCACCGGGTTGTCGCCCTGGAAAACGGGCGCTATCAAGAACTGGTGCACGGCAACACGACTCACGGCATCCAGGACACCTTGAACCCACGGGAGCCCAAAACCTACTACACACGCAGCGGGCCGATCGGCCAGGTATTCGAAGCTTTTCCCAACGTCCAGGACATTGGCATGGTGGGCATGGGCGTCGGCTCATGTGCCGCTTATGGCCGCTCGGGCCAAAGCATGATCTACTTTGAGATCGATCCGATCGTCGAAAAGATCGCCCGTAACCCCGCCTACTTCACCTTCCTGAAAGATGCTCGATCAGAATTGGAGATCATCCTTGGCGATGCCCGGCTGACTCTCGGGGCGCATCCCGGAAAATTCGACATCCTTGTCCTGGATGCATTCAGTTCGGACTCGATCCCCGCTCACTTGCTGACCAAGGAAGCCGTGGCGATGTACAAATCCAAGCTGAAGCCCGGCGGCATCATGGCATTTCACATATCGAATCGGTTCCTCGACCTTGAACCCATCCTCTCAAAGGTCGCTCAGAGCTTGGACATGACGGCACTGATTCAGCGTGATGAGACGACTGAGGAAGACGATCGGGCGAAGAAATTCCCCTCCAACTGGATGGTGATGGCGCCAGAGTCAAGTTCCTTGGAGCCTTTGAGAAAGACTTACTTCTGGTCTGATGCCACGCACCAGGTCGGAACGCCCCTGTGGACGGACGACTATTCCAACATCCTGAGCGCATACAAATAAAGACCGGCCCTAGTCTTTCTTTGGCTTGTAGTATCGAACGTAGTCCACCTCGAAGCGGTGCGGCAGCAGCGATTCGTCGACGCCTTTCTGCCCACCCCAGGCTCCACCGATGGCAAGATTGAGGATCAGGAATTGTGGCTTGTCAAACGGCCAGACCGAATCCTCGCTCCGTTCCTTCTTGAAGACGAAGTACCTCGTATCGTCATAGAAAAACTCAAGGCGGTCGGGCCACCATTCCACGGCATAAACGTGATAGCTCTTCCACGGCTGTCCACCGTCGATCCGGTTGCCCTTGCCGGTGCCCTTGGTGTGATTGTAGGCATCGACGTGAATGTTGGCGTGCACCGTTTTGGGATCGAATCCCACATTCTCGAGGATGTCGATTTCCCCGCACTTGGGCCAGCCGACTTTGCCAATGTTCTCTCCCAGGGTCCAAATCGCCGGCCAGGTTCCTATTCCGGTAGGGATCCGTGCCCGGGCCTCGATCCGTCCGTAGAGGAACGAGCGCTTGCCGCGAGTCGTTAGGCTCGCCGAAGTGATCGGCTTGCCCTCCCAATTGTCCTTTCGAGCCTCCAGAATCAGTCGGCCCCCTTCGATTCGAGAGTTCTCTCGGCGGTTCTCGGTATAAAACTGCGCTTCTTTGTTTCGGATGTATCCCTTTTCGTAGGTCCAGTTCGCCGAATCAGGTTCGGGCCCACGAGAAAATTCCTCTGACCAAGCCAGCTCCCACTTGGATTTGTCGAACGGCTTTTTGACAACCGCTGTTGATGACGACGCGCCCAAATCCTGCGTCACCGCGAAAACCGCCAACCCGAGCAGCACCATGTCCGCTTTCTACCCTTTACCGGGCCACAGGGTCCATGGCTGGGCCGGCATATCACGGAGCCACGGCTGATTGACCGCCCTCTGTCGAGGAAACTTTTCAAAAAACTCTGCCGCTCGGAAAGTACTTCCATCGGTAATTCCCATTTTTGCTTCGAAGGACATCGCCTTGGTGAGTTCGGATGTCGTGACCTTCGCATTCGTGGCGCCGTGGAGCGCCCCTTGGCCGTCCATCCGCCCGCACAGCGTAGAATCGCTGGCTCCCTTCCGGCCCGTTATCTGGTTGTAGGTATCGGCAAGAAACGCTTTGGCCAGGGGCGCATCGATCTCGCCCGCGTGCTCCTTCATCAGGTACTGCCATCGTTCCTTGCGGGCCATGCAGCCATTCTGCCGGGGGTTTGAGTTGAACCACGTCACCTCCTCACGTATGAGTTTCGGATCCTCAGGAAAATTTGAACCAACGAAATAGCCATCCTTGGTGCGTTCAAAGTTCACATTCTTCAGCCCGAGTTCCAGTTTGCCGATCTCCCCAGACTTCGCATCACCCATCAGCCAAGTATTCGCGTAGCCTCCGTTATTTCCGGTTTTGAAGATCCGCACCATATCATCCAGGCTGTTCCCATATTGGATGGCTTTTCGCATGCGCATGAACTCGGGCGTGCCATTGGGATCGAACCCGTGGAAGCCACTGATGGTGGTTTCGCAGAGCATCAGCCCGCTGGAATTGATCGCGAAATCGCTTCCGCTGTGGATCATGCCGCTGAGGGCATCCATCATCACCCGATTGCCTTTCTCGGGCCGGATATCCAGAATCGCTTTGAAGCGCTGACCCATCACATAGCCCCACCAGAGGTTGTGGCCCATTACGATTTGGCCGTCTTTGGTGTGTCTGCCGGTAGCAACAAACGCGCTGCAAGACTCCCGCGTTCCGCTTAGTCGGGGGCCGCCCTCCTTTGCCTTGAGCCACGGTAGGTAATACCCACTCAACTCGATGTGGGAGTTGAAGGCGAGCATGTCCCATACGTCGTACTGATATCCGCGGGCATTCAACCCCTCGGCCATGCCGGCAAGCTCTTCCTGATATTCCGGGTCCAATTTGCTCCAGAAGAGTTTTTTTCCTTCCTCGCGATACCAGTTCCAGTCCTTCTCACCGAGGTCCGTTGCCTTGAGGGCCTTGTGGGCATCATCGATCTCGGGTCCCAAGAGATACCCATATTGAAATCCGATCGATTTGGGCTTGCCCGCCAACTGGACATATACCCATCCGGCGCGCTCTTGTCGAAAGGCCTTTGCCAGTCGGACATCCTGAACTTGCGGTCCAAGCAAGACAATCGCGGAAATCAACGGCAGCATCGTTTAAGCATACGTCTGATTAGGAACTTCGGGTCGCCGCATATGCGATTGCTTTGCCGTAACGCTCGCTGGCTCCCATGCTTCCTTTCACGAGGTCTCTCGCTCGCTCGCTCATTTGCGCTCGAAGTTCGGGAGATTCAATCAGCTGGTGCAACGCTCGCGTCAGTTCCTCGGGAGTTGAACACTCGATCGTCGCGTTGGCGTGGCGGGCAGCATCCGCCACATCCCGAAAATTCTGCATGTGATGGCCATGAATTACCGGCTTTCCGTGAGCCAGCGGCTGGATGATGTTTTGACCGCCTAGGTTGCTGAAACCGCCACCGACAATGACGAAGTCCGCAACGGAGTAGACCTGGGAAAGCTCGCCATACGTGTCCAAGATTAAATAGGGACCGGTTTCTGACTTTGAGCGCAAAGCCACGGATCCAAATGCGGCCCGCACTTGATTTGCAAGTCCCTCAACGGTCTCCAAGTGTCGCGGGGCATGGATCACCTGCAGCTTTTCCAATCCTACCGATTTGACCGCTTGAATCACGAATGCCTCTTCCGCTTCCCCGCGTGTAGAACCGATGACCAGGGTCAGCTTGTTAGAATCCAAGCCCAAAAGTTGTCGCCAAGCAACGGGATCGGCATCGATACCTTCCACCGCCTGGTCGAACTTACTGTTTCCAAAGACCTCCACGTTCTGTGCGCCAAGCTCTTTGATGCGATCCGCATCGGTTTGAGTCTGCATCAAGCAACGATCCATGTATTTGAGGAGCGCCCGATAGAAGAAAAGAATCTTCTTTGATCGCGGGTACGACCGATCGCTGATTCGACCGTTTACCAATAGAGTCTGTGCATCGAACACCTTGGCCGCCCACAGGAAGTTAAACCAAAGCTCAGTCTCCATCACGACAACGACGGATGGCCGAACGGCTTGCATCGCGGACAGCTGAAAACGGGCTACGTCGATTGGGAAATAAATGAGATGGTCGAAGAGTTCGGTTGCCCGCTCACGCGCCGTTTGATGCCCGCTGCTGGTCGTTACACTCAGCACGATCTCATGATCGGGCAGTTCCTGCCGAACCGCCCGCAAGATGGGCATCGAGGCAACCACCTCGCCAACCGAAACGGCATGAAACCAGACTCGCTTGCCGACTTTGCGGGGCGGTATCTCGATTGAGCCCATTCTTTCCTTCCAATTGGGCTTTTCCTTTCGCTTGTGGGCGCGCCACCACATCCATGGCGCCCAAATTGGGGCAAGGAGCAGAATGAGAACGTTGTAGATCCAGTACATGGACTCAAATGGAAAAGTCTGGAAAGGAGTTTCCAGTTATCAACTCGTAGGCTTGTATGTACTTGGCCCGAGTGTTTGCCACGACTTCAGCCGGTAGCGACGGCCCAGGCGGCAGTTTGTTCCAGTCGATGGACTCAAGGTAGTCACGGACGTATTGCTTGTCGAAGCTGGGTTGGGCATGTCCCGGATGATACAGATTGGCATCCCAATATCGGGAAGAGTCAGGGGTGAGTGCCTCGTCGATCAAGATGATTCCGTCGTCCGTCTCCCCAAATTCGAACTTGGTGTCAGCCAGGATCAGGCCCTTTTCAAGCGATCGTTCCGCGGCCCGGCGATACAGCTCCATCGTCCACTCACGCACCAGTTCAGCAATCTCCCAGCCCACTCGATCAACCGCTTGGTTGAATGATATGTTCTCGTCATGACCTTCTTCGGCTTTGGTCGCAGGAGTAAAGATAGGCTCCGGCAGCGCTGACCCATCGACCAACCCATCGGGCAAATCCAGACCGTGGATCTCGCCTCCGAGCATTCGGTATTGCTTATAAAGCGAGCCCGTGATGTATCCGCGAGCCACGCACTCAATCGTCAAAGGCTTTGCCTTTTTTGCCAACATAGCGCGGCCAGTCAACTCTGGCTGAGCATGAGCACAGCGCTCTGCAACGTCTCGATCGTCGTACGAAATCACGTGATTGGGGCAAACGTCAGCCAAGAAATCGAACCAGAATCGGCTCATCTGATTCAAGATTCGCCCCTTGTCCGGAATCCCGTTGGCCATCACCACGTCAAACGCCGAGATCCGATCCGTGGCAACGATCAGCATCGCGTCGTCGAGTTCGTAAACCTCCCGAACTTTGCCAACACGAGGTGGAGGCAAACCAATGAGCGCGGTGTGCAGCAGTTCGGGCATACCCGTAAGTATGGCGGCTCAGAGCACGCCGACGCCGATGATGATCAAGGCATTGCTGCTGGGACGAGATCGAGACGCGCCAATGGCTTGATTCAGCTTCTGAATCTCTTCCCGCACCACCACAACTTCGGTGGCATCTTCGTGGTACTTCTCTAGCAGAGTCGACTCCTGAGCTTTAAGCTCCTGAATTCGACTCGAAAGCATCCCAGAGACACGCTCGGATCGCTCGGAACGGCTGACCGACCACTTTCCTGTTTGGCTGACGCCGCTGCCCTTTAACTTTGCCAGGGCAGAATCCACGGACTTTTGAGGGACGGCAGCCACCACCTGGACGCCGACAATACTTCCACTTGCGCTGTAGTGGGGTGCCGTCAACACGGTTGCTCCGATGCCCCGCAGCGCAGACACGATTTGATCGGCATCGCCTTCGGCATCGGTGCCAGCTGATCTCGCCGTCACCAATGTCGCATCTTCGACTGGCTTCTCGGGCTCAATCTGGTTCGTCGGAGTTGAAATCGGACCGCTCGGAACCTGACCTGTGCCGCCCCAATTATCAGGAACATTGGTCGAAATCATCCCGCCGAATGGATTCATCGGTGGCACGGATGGGGGCCGCCCACTCGGTCCTGATGCTCCGCCTGGTGCCGGTCCCCCCGATGGCGATCCACCAGGAGTCTCGGGAAGGACGCCCTGACCATCAGCATTGGGCTCGGTGGCGGGCAATTCAGTATTGGGCGGAAAATCTAACTGGGTCGGCTCTCGATACAAGTCTTGCGCAGGCTGCACCGTCTTTGGAACGTTGATTACCGTCTGCTTTGGAGGATCAACCAGCACCCCTGGCGAGAGAATGAAGATGGCCAATACCGCGGCGGCCCCAATCAACATGCAACTCAATCCGACGCCAAGCATCGCATAGGATCGCTTGACTCTGCGTTCCTCTGGATTGCCGGATTCTGCGATTGCCAGTTCCGTCGATTCGGCTTTTTCGTCCATCTCCATCCCTTATTGTGACGCGCAAAAAAGAAACTGGAGTCCGCTATTTGCCGCCTCAGTTACCCGTTTTCCTATATTCACCCACAATCATGGGTTTCCAAGTCGTGCCTTGCTTGCTCTCAAGTCTGAAAATGTAGTGCTTGTCTGAACGTTTGTCGTAGATGGCTCGCATGGTCATCGGATCTGGCATTCCGGGAATCACGGTCGGCTTGCTGACCATCGTCAAGACCGACCCGTTGAAATTGCCTGACACCTCCAGCACCCCCGGTGAAGAGGAATCAAACCAAAACGCGACAAAAACTTTCTTGATCGGGTCAAAGCTGATCAGGTGCATCCCCTCCATCTTGCCCATCTGACCCATGCTCATCACGTGGTTGGACTGAAGGTACCGGTTGTCCAGAGTTCGCTTACAGACCACTCTGGAAGTGCCCGGGGTTGGGTTCGGACCCATGCCGTAAATCTTGAGGTTCCCGGACCACGTACCGGACATAAAGGCCACCTTGGCAAATTCTTTCGGGACGGGGGGCACTTGCATTCCTTGTCCCGCGAACGCTGACGTGCCCATCAAGGCGATGATAGCCAGAAGCGATTTTCTCATTTACTGCCTCCGCCATTCTATTACTATAGAGTGGCGGTTCAGTTTAGCCCATGGCCCTTCGGTCGTCAATTAGGAACTGATCTTGCAGGCGACTCGGTGGCGATCGCAAACTTCGATAGTCCAGCGGCTCGAGCTTCGTCTATGCACTGGACGACCAATCCGTGCGAAGCACGTTCGTCGGCGTTGATGACCAAGGTCAGGTCAGGTGATGCTGAAGCGCCCGCCGCCGTTCGAATCGCTGACTCAAGGCCCGCCACCGTCACCGGCTGCCGATCGAGATAGATCTGACCCTGGCTGTCAATCGAAAGGGCGAGGTTCTTGTCTTCTTGGATGCGCTGTGAGGTGGATGCCTTGGGAAGATCCACAGGCATCGCCACCAGCTTGGAGAGCGCCAGTGAAGACAGCATGAAGAACACCAACATGAAGAACATGGTGTCAACCATCGGAATGATCTCGATTTTGGTGCGCTTGAGCTCAGATCGGCGTTTAAACTTCATAGCGGTCGGTAGTTAGACGGTAGTTGTTACGCCGAGAGATCGAAAAACTGCCGAATAACCTACAATCAAGGTATCGATGCAAGAGAAAACCAAGCAAGATGCGCTGAATCGGATTGCCCGGATGAACGGGCAAGTGAACGGCATCAAAAAAATGGTAGAGGAAGAGCGCTATTGCGTGGACATCCTGACTCAAGTGTCCGCCCTTCGTGCCGCCCTGGATCAACTCGGCGTCATTCTTCTCTCCACCCACTTGGAGAACTGTGTCTATGGACACGACGAGAAGGGAGATCATCCGCAGAACTCAACGCCCGATGAGCGACGCGAAGAGATTCGCGTGACCCTCAATCGATTTCTCAAGTAATTGTTGAGTCGATATTCCCTATAATTGGAATATGGTTGGCAGGTCGCTGGACATCGACAGCATCGCCCCTGACGAGTACCCCGATGGGCTCTATGACTTCGCGGCGACGATCGAGCCGTATCAGGGCTTGCCCGACGATCCCGCAAAAATCGAGGATCAGTTTCGAGAAGCGGGCTTTGTATCCATCGATCATGCATTCGATTCAGAAACAGTCGGCGGGCTCCTTGAAGCTCTCTTCCAGTTGACAATCCGGGATCTGCCTGCACGAACCCAACTTCAGTTCGAGAACCTGGCTGCGGGAAAGATCGAATCCCTGCCACCTGAAGAGAGGCTCGATTACGTCCGCAAGCTGATGTGGTTCGTCGAGCTCGATCCGCGAATTGAAGCCATGGCCTATCAGCCAGACCTGATGCGCATCGTCAAGCACTTTCTTGGCGCGGAACCTGAGATGTTTCAGGAGATGGCGCTCTTGAAACCTCCTGGCATCGGAAGGGAAAAACCCTGGCACCAAGATCACGCCTACTTCAACCTTCCGGACGGAACGAAGGTTGTTGGCGTTTGGATCGCCCTCGACGACGCTTACCCGGAGAATGGGTGCATGCACTTCCTCCCGGGAGGACATCGCTCTGGCCCCATTCCACACTTCAACCGACGAGATTGGCAAATCTGCGACACGGATGTGCTCGGCAAGGGCCAAGCGGTTGCATGCCCGCTAAGCGCGGGAGGGTTGCTGATCTTCGATGGCTTGGTCCCGCACGGCACTCCGCAAAACCGCACGGGTACAAGACGGCGCGCACTCCAGTTTCACTACGTAGCGAAAGGAACCCCCCGCACCTCGACCGAAGAACGCATGGCGATCTTCGGATCGGAAGGAAGGGACGTCAGTTGCTGAGTTCCGGAAGGGGATGGTCGGGATTAGTTTGGGCCCACTATTGACTTTAACATTTCTGATCCAAGGCTCACCAAAACTAACCGACCCTAACGACCAGTATTAAGTCATTCAAGTTCGTTCCTGTGGGACCGGTCTTGACAAGCGTTCCTGAGGCTTCATGAAATCGGTAAGTGTCATTTTTCGCGAGGGCGTCTTTTGGTGAAATTCCATGCTTAAGTGCTCTTTCAACAGCATCGCCATCTACCAATGCTCCGGCCGCGTCGGTGGGTCCGTCGGTTCCGTCGGTTCCTGCCACGAGCACGGCTAAACCTTCCTCCCCGGCGATCAATTCCGCAAACGCGCATGCCAGTTCTTGCGCCCTGCCTCCCACGCCGTCGCCAGTCTTATGAACAACGGTTTCTCCCACCGAAACTGCGCATACCGGCTTGCCAAATCTGCGGTGCTTGGGTATGACCCCCTTCTTGACCAGGCCAACGGGAAATTCTCGCGCCTCCCCGACCATCGTCGGCAGCGTGTGGACGGTCATGCCCATGTCTCTGGCAGTCTCTTCTGCTTGGACTCTCATTTGCTGGGTACTTCCCGCCATGACGTGGGGTGTCCAATGGGTCCAGGCACCCTTGTTCGGGTTGTCGGCGATCAGTTCCAGGAGGCGGGGCGGTAAGGACCGGTCGAGGTTATACGCCTTAGCAATTCGGGCAACGTCGGGTGGGGGATGGGGGTAGGTGAAGGGTCCCGAGCCGATAACGCTGAGCTTGTCCCCCTCGACGTCGGAGAGGTAGACGACGAGGGTCGTCGCTTTGGTGAATGCCACGCCGAGACCGCTGGCTTTGATTTTGGACAACCGGGACCGGATCCCATTGATGTCGTCGATGGGTGCTCCTGAATCCAATAGAGCCTGGTTGACGAGCGTGAGGTCCTCCAAAGTTACGCCTTCTCGCGGCGCTTCAAGTAGGGCGGACATTCCGCCCGACATCAGGAACACGACGAGATCCCGTTCCGTGACAGAACTTGCCAATTCGAGCATCTGCTCACCGGCAATCAGGCTGGACGCATCCGGGACTGGATGGCCGGATTCGAGTATTCGGCAAAACTCCAGTGGCTCAGAATGGCCGTGCTTGGTAACGATCAGCCCGTCTGAGATCCGGTCGCCCAAGACGGATTCAGCCCCTTGGGCCATCGCCACCGAAGCCTTTCCCGCCCCAGCAACGATGATGCGGTCGAAGTAGTTGAGGTCAAATGCCCAGTCGTCGGCGACCAGTACGTCGCCATCGCGCCACAGGACTTCCCTAACCAAGTTGTCGCCGCGTGCCCATTCGAGTGTTCGGCGGTAGACCTCCAGAGCCAGCTCTCCGGCGCGGTTGCGGGGATCAGCATCGATTCTCATTCGATCAAGAACCCCTGCTCCCGCAGGAAATCCAGCTGCGCCTCCCGACCCGTCATGTGGTCCAAGTCCACCCGTCGCCCGGATCGCATGGACCAGTTCACGTCCCCTTTCATTCGCTGGCTCTCGTAGAAGGCGCACATCCGCTCGTCGTAGTCTCCCACCCCGACACCGTGGTCGTATCTTTCTTTGAACCAAACGGAGGACTGCGGCAGGCGGGGCTTGATCTCGGCGGTCAGCGGCTCCTCCGGCCAGCCCAGGCAGAGACCGAATAGACCGAACGTCCGCTCGGGCAGATCGAGAATGCGTTTGATGCCCGCCGGGTCGTTCCGAAGAGCGCCGATGTAGCAAATTCCGATCCCCAGCGACTCTGCCGCACACACCATCCGCTCGGCCGCGAGGGCCGCATCCACCACCGCCATCGTGTAGAACTCAGTGTGGCCCAGCCCTTCAGCCTTCTCGCCAACCTCGGCGGCGGCGCGGCGCAGGCGATAGTGATCGGCGATGAACGCCAGAAAGACCGCGCAGTCCTTGACGTGGCGGTAGTTGTCGCACATCGTTGCCAGTTCTTCGCGGGAGTCCGGGTCCATTACGCTCACCACCGACCAGAGCTGCAGGTTGCTGCTCGTGGCGGCGGATTGGGCGGCAGCGACCAGTCCCTTCAGAGTGTCCTCGGGGATTGGTTCAGGCTTGTACTTACGGACCGACCGATGGTTCAGGAACTTGCCGAGGTCGGGCAGGTCGGGCGGTTCGGTGCCAAGGCGAAGCCGCCAGGCGTCGGCGGGGGATTCGTCGAACATGGTGTTAGTATTCTCCCTTGTGGGAGGGGGCAGGAGTCGGATTGATTGCCCCTCACCCCCAACCCCCTCTCCCCGCAAACGAGGCGAGGGGGGTATAGCTCCTGCCCGGGCTGCATCGGTTTATGGTGTCGACCTTACAGACGCGAAATGGGCCTTCCAATCCGCGATAAATCGGCTGGTGTACACGAACCGAATCGAGCCGTTGTCGCCTTCGAGCCAACTCCTACATAAGCTTTCCTAGCTCCTCCCCGGACTCAAGCTCGTCGTGAAGGGCTCCTCGAACTCCAACTTGACCACCGTGCAGTCCGGGTCGACCTCCTCCGAGGGGAAGTCGATGTAGAGGTTGCCGGGGATCTCACACCACTCCGCGCTGCCGATCCTTCGGAAATCGAGCGGGCGACCGGAACCCACGACGGTCGCGCGCTTGACATTCCCCCGAATCCCGCGCACCACGACCTGGTCGATCGGGCGGTCGAAGAAAAACAGGTTTAGCTCGCGACCATCTTTTGAGGTCGTGGTCGGACCGTAGAAGAGCCCGGCAGGGATGCCCGCCCGGGTGCCATAGATGGCGGAGCCGTGCTTCTTCATCCACCGCCCCAGCCCTTCCAGGCGGTCGATCTGCTCGG
>CAMLEL010000031.1 GCA_946478935.1 uncultured Armatimonadota bacterium | reverse complement strand
GAGGGCGGACCGACAGCCGGAATTCACTCAGTTGGACTTGGAGATGTCATTCGTCACGCAAGAAGACATCCTTGAACTCGCTGAGGGCTTACTGCGCGATGTGATCAACGGCACCATTGAAGAATTCGGATTGGACAAGGATGCGATCGAGCCTTTCGAGCGATTGACGTTCGACGAGTCGATGCTCCTCTATGGCTGCGACAAACCGGACCTTCGCTTTGGCTTGAAACTGTTTGATATCACTCCCGCAGTGTCCCAATCGGGATTTGGAGTGTTTAAGTCCGCCGCCGAATCGGGCCAACTCATTCGCGGTGTCAGATATCCCGGTGGCGCCCAACTTTCGCGAAAGGAAATCAGCCAACTCGAAGAGTTTTGCAAGGAATTCGGCGCCAAAGGGATGGCCTCCATTTCAGTGCTCGCTGAAGCTGATCCAGAAGCTCGACAAGTAGGCGACTTCGCGGTCAAGTCCTCGATCGCCAAGTTCCTTTCCGATTCTGAATTGGAACAGATCCTGAAATTGAGTTCAGCCGAGCCAGGTGATCTGCTCTGCCTGATCGCCGACGAGTATCTGGCCGGCAACAATGTCTTGTACCGACTTCGAAATGAGATCGGTGATCGATGTGGGCTCCGCGACGCGCGCAAGCTCAAGTTCTGCTGGATTATCGATTTCCCTCTGGTTGAATGGAATGCAGAAGATCAGCGGTGGGATGCGGTGCACCATCCCTTCACCGGCCCCAAGGAAGAAGATCTTATTTACATTGACTCTGACCCGGCGAAGATCCGAGCGGACTGTTACGACGTCGTCTGCAACGGACTCGATATGGCTTCCGGTTCAATCCGAATCCACCGTTCCGATATTCAAGCCAAGGTCTTCCAGCTGTTGGGAATCGAGGAGAAAACCCAACGAGAGCGATTCGGCCATATCCTGGATGCGTTCTCATATGGAGCCCCTCCACATGGTGGCATTGCGCCTGGCATCGATCGACTGGTAATGACCTTGACGGACACCGAGAACATTCGGGAAGTCATTGCATTTCCCAAGATTGGAGGCGGCTACGATCCGATGATGGACGCGCCTTCGACAATCGATCCGCAACAGTGGGCCGAACTCGGTTTGCGATTGAGCAAGTAGCTATTCATCGGGGTACGCCACCGGTGCGTAAATGTTGAGCGTCCGAAACGGTTCATCCGAATCTCCGAGGAATTGGTGCTTCTCACCAGCCTCGACGAGAACAAGGTCGCCTGGTTCAAGTGCCAAGGTGTATTCGCCAACTATCGCTTTTCCCTGTCCAGAAACGACGAACAAAAGTTGATCGGCATGCGGATGATCTGTACCGAATTCCCCGCTGGCTTGCTCCCGAGCAAGAGTCATTAGTGCAACCTGCATGCGGGCTGTTTTTCCGATCGACCCAAAGAACTCGGAGTGCTCATGGAATTCAGATTTAGTCCAATGGCGCATATCTGGTGAACGAAATCTGGCACGCGTCGGATGATCGAGGGGGTACGGTACAGAAATGCTTCCCATCATCGCCATGACCGTGCTTTCCCAGGGTGTCACCGTTCCCGAGGATCTGGCCAAGCAGGTCGATCAGAAGCGCCTTCGCGAAACGGTGGAGAAACTGGCCGCTTGGAATGACCGCAATACGAACAATCCGACTTTGGCCGAGGCAGCCAAGTGGCTTGCCGACCAATACTCAGCCATTCAGGGTCTGCAAGTCGAGTTGATGCCCTACAAGCTTCCGAAAATGGCACGGGTGCCAGTGGAAAAGGAAGTCGTGCAGGTCGTGGCGACGTTAAAGGGCGAAACGGACCGGCGAATCATTATCGGCGGCCACATGGACACGATCAACATGGCGGATCGGGAGTCCGGGCTGGCTGCTCGAGCTCCGGGGGCAAATGACGATGCCAGCGGAACGGCAGTCGCCTTGGAATTGGCTCGGATTATGAGTCAAAAGAAGTGGAGAAACACGCTTGTTTTCGTCGCCTTCTCAGGCGAGGAGCAGGGCCTTTATGGTTCCAGAGCGCTTGCCGCGAGAGCGGTTTCTGAGGGTTGGAAGATCGATGCGGTGCTGAGCAACGACATGGTGGGGAACGTGCGAAGCGGCAACGGGCAGAAAAATGACAAACAGGTACGTGTGTTCAGTGCGGAATTCACCGGCGCCAATGCCGACGATAAGCGCCACCACTCAAGAGAACTCGCGCGAGTGATCGAATACCTGACTCGCGAGTCGGTCGATAATTTTGGCGTAAAGCTTGTGTTCCGCAACGACCGCTTTGGGCGTGGAGGAGATCACACCCCTTTTATGCAGGCAGGTTTCAACGCCGTAAGATTCACGGAAGCGCAAGAGGACTATGGACACCAACACACCAAGGATGATCTGCCTCAGCACATGGATTGGAAGTACCTGGCAAACTCCGCCAAGATCAACCTGGTAGCGATGGCGCACCTTGGAGATGCCGATCTGCCTCCAACTAACGTCCGAATCGATCGATCCCAAGGATATGACACCACGATCACCTGGAATGGAGCGCCAGGCGGACGTTATACAGTCTATTGGCGGGAGACCACGTCGCCGGTTTGGCAAGGATCCGTCCGGCTCGGCGCTGTCGAAACCTATACGGCAAAGCGACTGAGTAAGGACGACTACGTGTTTGCTGTCGGCTCAGTAGGCGGCATACCTGTGGAAGCGCGCTGAAGCTTACAGGATGTAGCGACTCAAGTCCACGTCTTGTGCAAGGTCGCCAAGCTTTTCCAGGACGTCTGCTCGATCCATCTTGATCGTCTTTTCACCGATTTCGGGAGCTTCGAAGAGTATCTCTTCCAGGAGCTTTTCCATGATGGTATGCAATCGGCGGGCTCCGATGTTTTCAGTTTTGGCATTCACATCTGCTGCGATGCGAGCGATCTCATCCATTGCTTCTTTCGTGAAGCTGAGCTTGATGCCTTCTGTTCCGAGGAGGATTTCGTACTGCTTGGTCAGCGCGTTCTTCGGCTCCTGCAGGATGCGACGAAAGTCCAACTCACTCAGATTCTCCAGTTCAACCCGTATGGGAAGGCGACCTTGCAGTTCCGGGATCAGGTCACTTGGCCGGGCCATGTGAAAGGCACCGGCTGCGATGAACAATATGTGGTCGGTCCGAACCGATCCAAACTTGGTGGCGACCGTCGATCCTTCGATGATCGGCAACAGGTCTCGTTGCACGCCTTCCCGGGAGACATCCGGTCCGCTGCCCTGACTCGACTTGCCGGCAACCTTGTCCAATTCATCCAAGAAGATGATGCCAGTCTGCTCAGCCCGTAAAACAGCGTCACGCCGAACAGAGGACTGGTCCACAACTTTTCTGGCTTCCTCCTGAATCAACAATTCAAGGGCCTCTCCAACTGATGCCTGACGCGTCGTCCGCTTCGATCCGAACGGGCTTCCGATCTGGTTCGTGTCCAGACCCATCTCTTCCATTCCCTGCGGCGTAAAGACCTGCACGAACGGGTTCGATGCCTCTTCAGTCTCGATCTCCACCACGCGATCTCGCAGCTTTCCTGACTGCAGGTCTCGTCGGATGCGGTTCCGACGGTTCCTTCGCCTTTTGAAATCATCGTCATGCTCGAAGACGTCATCTGGGTATTCGTCCTCCATCTTGGTCCCGAAGATTTCAAAGGCTTGACGGACGACGGGGTTGTCCAGCGCACCTGACTTGACCTTCCGCTGGCGTCGAACGGGTCGGTCCTCGTCCAAAAGATCAACCAGCCGTTCGATCGCGCGACGCTCAGCCTCTGGACGCACAGCGTCCATCTTTTCGCGCTCGACAAGGCGAACGGCAGAGGCTACCAAGTCCCGTATCATTGACTCCACATCGCGGCCCACGTATCCGACCTCGGTGAATTTCGTTGCTTCCACTTTGATAAATGGCGCCTTTGCGAGCTGCGCAAGGCGGCGTGCGATTTCGGTCTTGCCGACTCCAGTTGGCCCAATCATCAAGATGTTCTTGGGAAGGATCTCATCCCGCTCACTTTCTGGGAGCTGTTGGCGGCGAAAACGATTTCGCAGTGCCACGGCAACGGCGCGCTTGGCCGCTACCTGGCCGACAATATATCGGTCCAACTCGGCGACAATTTGACGTGGGGTCAGTTCCTCGATTGGAAGGGTCATTGCTTATTCAAACGATACCTTTGCCGGGGCTTCGCCAGGACTTGAGAATGGCTTCTCCACACTCATTTACTCGAACGGCCGCCTCGTGGGCATCGGCAACTGTGAGAGGCCACCCAAATGAGAATCTCAGTCCTTCTTTGGCTTCTTGTTCCGACAGACCGCATGCCAAAAGAACATGGCTCGGCTCGAGTGATCCGGACGAACAGGCCGCGCCACTACTCGCTGAAACGCCCATTCGATCCAGGCGAATCAGCATCGTTTCCGCATCGACTCCGGGCAGCCGGACATGGGCATGACCCGCTAGAACACTCGTTACGTCTGGAACTGTGCGAATGAAGTTGGAAGAGAGTCCTGCCAAAAATGCATCTCTGCTGGCTCCCTTTACCGCTTGCCGCTCTGGGTTCCCTCTGTGACACTTTACTGCCGTTCCGAAGCCAATGATCCCGGCAACGTTTTCGGTGCCAGCACGCACTTCGCGCTCTTGGCTGCCGCCGCTTGCAATAGATTGCAACTTTACACCGGCTCTCACGTATAGGGCCCCCACTCCCTTGGGTCCATTCACCTTGTGGGCCGAGATCGAAACCAAGTCTGCATTAAGTTGGCCGAGCAGCGTTTCATTAGGCCTCCGAAGGAACGTTTGAACTGCGTCGCAATGGAACAAAGCTCCATGGCGTGCACAAATTTCAGACACCGAGGCAGTGGGTTGCAGGGTGCCAGTCTCATTATTGGCGTGCATCACGCTGGCAAGTAACACATCCGGACCCATTTCAGCTTCAAAAGCGCCGATATCCAGCATCGACTGACCATCGGCCGGCACGATTACCACGTGGTAGCCAAGCCGGTTTAGTATGGGAGCCGTATGCAGCACGCAGTGGTGCTCAATTGCGGAGAAGATAACCTTTTTTCGTTTGGAATCCGAATTAGCCAAAGCTGACCCAATTACCGCCAAATTGGCCGCCTCAGTGCCCCCTGATGTAAAAATCACTTCGGCGAACAGGCACCCAATCGCTTCTGCCAAGCACTCTCTCGCCTCATCGATCCTGTCCTTTGCCGCCCGGCCCTCTTGATGCAGACTCGATGGATTGCCAAACGAATCCGCAGCGTGCGACATTGCGGCCACGACTTCGGGAAGAAGTGGAGTCGTCGCCGCATGGTCCAGGTACAGCCTCTTCATCGTCTAGGAAAGTCGTTTGAAGTTTTCGCGTGGTAGAAATGTCGCAAGCCATCGAACATACGTTCGCCACCGCTTCGGATTCATTTTGATCGCCTGGCGATAAGCAAAGCGACCTCCTTTCGGATCACCGGCCCAGGTTCTCTCTGTTCCCAAGCAGGCCCAATTGTGGGCAAATGCAGCATGGAGATCGGCGTCTTTGGATGCCCTGCTCTTGAACGTGTGTGCCCAACTTGTGATCCACTCACGAATCCTTGCATCATCGGCATTGATGCGATCCTTCTGATGGCTGGCATTGGAGCCATGGATCCGGTAGAAAGTCAGTGGCTCATCGATGTAGCCGACCTCGTACTTTTGGGCGATACGTAGCCACATATGCCAGTCGCCGCTACCAAAGAATCGTTCGTCAAAGTTCCCGCGCTCATCGAAGCAACTCTTCCGAACCAACACTGAACTCGTAATGATGTGGTTGAAGAGTATCTCGAGAGCCAGGATGTCTCCCGTGTGGGTCTTCGGATAAGTGAATCCTAACGGCGCAGGGTCCTCCATCCACTCGCCATCCGCATCGATGAACCAGCCGCCGGTGTGAACGAGGCCAATCGCCGCCTTGGAATCCAGCATCTGGACTTGATGACGAAGCTTGTCTGGAGCCCACAGGTCATCATCGTTGAGGATCGCGATGAACTCGCCCGTCGCTTCCCTGAGGCCGACGTTGAGCGTGGCATAAGTGCCGAGATTCTTGGCGTTGAAGATCGTCCGAAGTTTGCCTTCCGTTTCACGTTCCAACAACCACTCCCTGCTGCCGTCGGTTGATCCATCGTCCAAAGCCAGGATCTCGAAGTCCTTGAATGTCTGTTCAAGGACACCATCGAGCGCCGCCGGCAAAAAGCGGAGGTGGTTGTAACAGGTCAATAGAACCGTAACGCGCGGCACGTTCGGGATTATGGCCGGGTGACCTGAACGCTCCAGTCGATGATGTCCAAATCAGGGTCGGGCACGTCGTTTTGTGACTCAATCCCCTGATACTGACCCTGCTGGTTGGAGTACACGTTGTTTTGGTCCAACGATATCGTCAAGAAGTTGCCAACGTCGAAGACGGAATCATTGTCGCCAATGCCATCCCAAAACTTTCCGCCGGTGTCGTTGCCTTGGGGAATGCGATCCATGGTGAGAAAGTTGACCTGCAGGTTTCTTAGGAGTGGAATATCAGCTGAATTGGCTGCAATTTGGCTCATATCCAACGTGAACTCCAGCGTACGGTCATTCTCGCCGATATCCCTCACGTTCAAAGGGATGGACTTCACAACGCTCTGGGTCAGGTAATCCTCACCGTTAACGGGCATCTGGTTGTCGGGGATCGGGTCCGTGAATTCGAATAGCTGGTATTCCGGCGACTGAAACGCGTCCCATTTCATATAGACATTGGCCCGACCAGCCACGATTCCATTTCCCCACGGCGCAGCGATGACGGGAACGGGACCACGATCTTTATCGAACGGCGGATTGTCCTTGGCCCAGCGAATCGCGACGACATAGATGTAATTGGGCTTGATCCGCCCCGAAACGGTCATCGTGAACTTCACTTGCGTGTTTCCACCGGCGACTCCATCCTCGGGAAACTTGGCGCAGCCAGCGAGCATAAGTGCGGCGGTCAACGCGCAAAGGGGTTTCAAACCACACCTTCGGTGTAATACAAGATTCGATGACAGGATTCGCATGTCATGGTTTTGTCGTCCAAGAGCCCCTGAAGAGTTCGCTCGGGCAGCAGGGTTCCACATGCTCCGCATTGTTTCTTCTTCACGACTTCAGCCATTCCGATGCCTTGGTGGTTCTTCCGGATCGCTTCGTACTTGGCCAATAGGCTGGGGTTCTGATCTTTCGCGATCTCGGGCCGCTCGGCCGACCTCGACTTGAAGTCCGCTTCAAGTTGAGTTTTCACCTTGAGCGCTGCCTGCTGGATTTCCTTGAGCTCTGACTTCTTGGAGTCCAGAGATTTCTGAAGTGCATCCGCTTTGGCTTGGGCAGCTGGCGCCAGTTCCCAGATTTCAAGAATCCGAGCTTCTAACGACTCCTTCTGTCGTTTCAGAGAAGCAATTTCCTTCTCAAAGTTTTCTATTTCGCGTGGGTTCACGACTTTGCCGCCATACAGCTCGCGGTCAAACTTGCCCAGCTTGTCGTCAATGGATTTCTGCTGCAGTTCCAGGTCATTTTGCTCGCTATGCAACCGTTTGTACTCGGAAGAGGCGAGTTGCGCTTGAACTGCTTCTATCTCGGAAGTGAGTTTTTTGCCGACATCGAGCGAAGCGGCCCGATTGCGTATCTCTTGGATTGCGGCGTCGATTCGATGTAGCTTCCAGAGTCGCCGCAGATCAGAAGAGGCCATGGCTCATTATGACCCTTCGCGTTCTTGGGAGCCTTGCAGGATTTCTTGATGCGATGTCGAAATCTTCACCCGGAGGCAAATCCATGGCGAGCGTGTTTGCAAATCTGATTTTGGACGTGGAGGACATCGACCGGTCCCTCGGGTTCTATAGTCAGTTGCTTGATCTTCCCATACGTTTCACGCAGCAAGTCGATGGTCACAAGCTGGCTTATTTGACCACCGGCCAAACGGAAATCCTCTTGCTTCAACAGCCGCGACATGAACAGAACCCACACCTGGACAGGAGCGGCGGACTGGTGATCAAGTTCGTTGTCCGGAATCTACCGGAAGTTGCCAAGACGCTTCGAATGCAGGCCGTAACGGTTTTGCGCGAGCTTGATATGGCCAACATCGGTGAACGGACCTTCCTGGTCGCGGACCCTGATGGATACGCGATCTTGCTGAGTGAACCAGTTGAAACCGTGAACTGAGCTTACGTCGAACGGCCCGCCTATTTGGCCCAAGCCAAGGCAGAGGTCGTCCATGAATCTATGCAGACTCATGAGACGGTTGGAAACAACGCGGTAGTCCGGCTCTTCCTCGCCGTGCTGGTCGCCATCGTCATCTTTTTGATCTTCGGCTGGTTTGCCTGGTGGGGTGGACCTCCGACCAACACCGTCGTAGTACCGGAATCCAATACGGTCGTAACGCCGTCCAAGGACACGGTCGTCATACCCAGATGATGAAAGTAACTCTCCGGGCTGCTTACCCGGAGAGACTTTGACTACTTCTCGACTTCGCCCTGCAAGCCCCGTCGAACGACGAGGAACTTGATGCGCTCGGGCTTGAACCGCTCGCGCAGCACGTCAACTGCTTTGTGGACCTTTACAGTCCCGCCGCAGTAGAACAGATCCACCGCCGCGTAGCCATGCTCCGGCCAAGTGTGGATCGTGTAATGAGACTCCTGGATGATTACCGCACCCGAGACGCCGTAAGGCTTGAACTCGTGGAACGATTGAGCGACGACCGTAGCCTCACTCTCGGTGGCGGCGTCGTTCATGGCGACTCCAACCGACTTCTCCAATTCGAGAGACTGTTTGTCGCAACCAAACAGCTCGACCAAGAGATGGGAACCGAGCGAAGGCTCTTCGTCTAGACCAAAAGGGAGTCCAGTCTCATCCTTGCCAAGCCAGATGCCAAATGACTCTGGATCATCGCACTTGATGAGCGTCCAACCCTCGTCTTTGGTGACGACGGGCGCGGCTACGGCATCACTTTTGAGCGATTTGCCCGAAAGCAGACGACGGAGCCAAGAAAAACGAGAGGATGCAGCCGGAACTGCAATCGCGGCGCCCATCACCGAAGCGGCGAGAGCGGAGCTAACAAGGATGAAAGTGTTTGCCAATCACATAGACCTCACATGAATTACCGTGCGCAGACATCCCGTTGGTACGGGGACGCGAGAAACCCGACGATCAGATAGGCCCGACATTGAACTATGGGAATAGGCTGCAGATTGGCTGCTTCCAGTTTCGACTTTGTATTGCGTCTCCCAGTTGTTCATCTACTTGTCAGGCGAGGATCTCTCCTGGGGTAGTTTGAGGGCTACCCAAGCCGCCTCACGGTCATTTCCGTGACGCAAGGCGCATAATACCAGACCCCTAGGTTCAAGTCAATGTTTTGGTCTCGGTCCTATTGGGGTCTTTTTCCTTACGAATTCTAGGTCGAAAACGTCCACATCTCTATACGGTTGCTGCGATTCGCCCGTCATCGAGTCGGACGACTCGGTCAGCAGAAGCCAGCATCGAAGGATCGTGCGTGACCATGACAAGCGACCCACGCCCTCGGTTTTCATTGAGCAAATCCACTACTTGAATTCCGTTTCGATGGTCCAACGCGGCCGTTGGCTCGTCGGCAAAGATGACCTTGGGCGATCCCAAAAGCGCCCGTGCCACGCAAACGCGCTGGCGCTCGCCACCGCTAAGTTCGTGAGGCAGCCGGTGAGATTTCTCACCGAGTCCCAATTTGGAAAGCAGCGCTCCCGCTTCAGCTTTGAGGGGTTGTCCCGGAACGGCCAGAAGGACGTTCTCCGCAGCTGTAAGGTAACCCAGCAGGTAGGGCTGTTGAAAGACAAATCCGAATTCTTTCAACCGAAGATTGGAGCGATGTTCGTCCGGCAACTCTGCGATATTCGTGCCCTGATAAGTCACGTTGCCCGAAGTTGGAGTTTTCAGGCCGGACAGCAGATAAAGTAGGGATGATTTTCCTGAGCCGGATGGACCCAAGATTCCAAGAAACTCGCCTTCTGATACATGCAGATCGATTTCTTGGCAGGCAAACACGGCTTTTCCGTGATCCATGTACTGAAGGCTTGCCCTCTCGGCCCGAATCACACGAGCCTCCGTTCGACGACTCCAACCGGGTCGAACCGGCGGAACCTTCCCAATACAGTCAAGGTGGCTACGATCAAAATCGCGGCCGGAATCGGCAGCGTGTAAAGAAAAGCGGTGGGGTCCAGGGTATTCAAGGCGAATGCTTTCGGGTCCATTAGAATTGACTTGGTGAATCGTAGGAGCAGGTAGGCGACTACCACCCCCAAGAACCATCCGAGTATCACGACCGATACCGTCTCCCGCATGACCCTGCCCAGCAATTGCCTCTTGGTGTATCCAAGCGCCTGCAAAAGGCCGAATTCAACTAATCGCTGAGACTGGTAGATGTTGATGAGCATGCCCATCATGAGCGTAATCACCAACACTAGAGTTGCGATCACTACGTTCAAGATTTTATATAAAATATTGAACATTTCATCTGTTTGTTTCTCGAGTTGGTGATAAGCAAATACCTGGGCGCGCTCACCTTTGAACGCCTCTTCGGCCCAACGGTCAAGCTTCTCCTGATCGGTCAGATTCCCGGCAAAGGCCAGCAGGACATCGACATCTGGAAAGTGATTGGCACGAATGTATTCGTAGCTCATCATCATCAACCACATATCGCTTCGAGCGATACCCACGATCTTGACGGGATTGGGCGAGTAAGCCTCATTATCGTCGGGCTTGAGCAGGAAATCCCCGAGCTTCAGATTCAGATTTCGCGCCACCGGTTCGCTTACGACGGCTTCTGCAGCACCTTCAACTGGCAGCCGTCCCGTCACTTGTCGCACTCCTTGTCGATCCAGCCAGTAACGCATATCGTCTTGCTTCAAGCCAATGACCGCGAAGGGCCACTTCCCCACAATGCTCATCACCTGGTTACCCGCCGCTCGAGCCATGACGATACGCTCCAGGGGAACAGGCGACCCATCGCGGATCTGCTTGGCCAGTTTTGGAGTCTGACTGGCATCTCCACGAGGGGTGATGGCCAGAGTCTGGCGCGAATACATATAGATGGTTCGGATCGAATAGGGGATGGAATTGATGAGAGATACGATGCCGCAGATCAAAAGCACGGCGAGCATGATGACCCCTGTAAGGGGAATGGTTTTGCCGGCGTTGCGAATCAGATAGGTTGTCGCCGCAAGGGGCCGTCGAATCGATCGAATGCTGGGAGGCGTCGAGTGAACCTGCACTAAGACAGTCTCCTGTATCTGAGGAAAACCTCGTCTTCTACGGCATGATGTTCGATCAACTTGAATCGAAGCATCTGGTCTCGAGGAAGCGGCTCTCCACCGGCATACGTGGGTATCTCTCGCCCAAGTTTGATCACCGGGGCGATCGTCAAAAACAGTTCGTCGACCAAGTCATTGGCCAAGAATTGGGCGTTCGTTTCACTTCCACCGAGGATATGCAAACGCTCTATGCCAAGAGATTGGCGGAGATGTCGAGCAAGCGCAATGGGGTCGACCTCAGTCTCGCCCAGCAAAATTTTGCCAATTCCCGCAGGCGCTTTAACGTTGCTCGACTCCGAGTACGCGAGATAAGCCGTACCTTCCGGCGCGGTAAAAAACTTCTTGTCGAACGGAACATCGCCGGACCGGGTCAAGCCGATTCGGATAGGCGACTTCGGGTTCCACTTTGAACTCGTCGATCGCAGTGTTTGCCCACCGATCAACACAGCATCGGCAGCTGCCTCAATGCGGTCCATCAGTTCTTGATCCGTTTTGGATCCCAAGCCTACGACGTCTTCGCCAGGTTCGCCAACGACGGTTTTGCCATCGATCGTAGCGACCATGTTGATAAACGTGTAGGGTCGATCCACGGGCGCCGAAGGCATTTGGAGATCGCCGTAGATGGTCACTGAGCCACCGCCTGCATCGCTTGGTCGAGCACTCGGTAGGGCTGCTCAGCATAGCGCTCACCGCCGATGATGAATGTCGGAACATGGAATATGCCGGTGGCATAGGCCGGGGCATCGAACGGCACAATCCGATCCGCGAACTCTTCAGCCTCGATGGATCGGCGCATCGACTCCACATCCAAATCGAAGGATTCGGCCAGTCGCAACAGCAGACCGATTTCTTCCAATGACTCCCCACGTTCCCAATGTGCGCGATAGAGTTCTCTGATGTAGGGCTCACCCCAACCGTTGGCAATGGCAAACTGTGCCGCCAAGTGAGCCACATGCGTGTTCATCCTCATGGGCCGCTCAACAGGAGGAGTTTCCAACCGCTCGAGTGCA
>CAMLEL010000030.1 GCA_946478935.1 uncultured Armatimonadota bacterium | reverse complement strand
TCGCACATGAGCCTAACCGCCTTTGACAAACCAGACCGTAAACACGGTCAAGTAAGCGACGCTTCCGGCGATGCACGCCATCCGCACGAAGCTCTTGTTCTGCCGACCATACCAAACCAGACCCACGAACGCCGCAACGAGCGTGAATCCCTTAACCGCCACGAAGAGCCATTCGCTCTGCTCGATGAACGGCTTCATGAGCGGGTTCAGCTCGACGATCTGACCCTTGGCGTGTAAAACCGCCGTCACCACCAGGTCGATAAAACCAATTCCGAGCAAGAGATAGATGGCCCGAGAGGGAACGATGGCGGCGAGCTTCATATCCATAAGATAAGGCAACCCCGAGGCCATCGCCGGTTTCTGAGAGCGTTTTCGCGAAATTATCCAAAATATCTCGTGCTTTTACCGAGGAAGAAACGAAGTGATTGAGCAATAAGCTCATAATGCGTTCTTCACCCGATGCGGTCTTAACATAGCCACTCAAGCTCACCACCATATCGAGCGTGCCAGTTTTCCCCTGAAACCCCACGTCTTTCAGCCGACCTCTCAATGTGCCGTTTAGCGGTGAGACCAGACAAGCGCGCCAAGTCTCAGCATCGGGTTGACGGTTCGCCCATTCGAGCAGCTTTGCGATGCCTCGCGCGGTGACAAGGTTGTGTCGGCTCAGTCCGCTGCCGTCGTAAATCCGAATATCCTGCTTATCCATGCCGACGGTGTCCGTCAAGAACTTTGAAACGCGCTCCCTGGCCAACGTGTACGGCCGAGCCGAGATGTCGCCATCTTTTGCCGCTCCCATCAAGAGCAGATTCTCCGCCTGAATATTGTCGCTTCGAACCAGGCACGTCTTGAGAATCTCTTTCAATGGCTGTCCGGATAAAGTGAGATCCGCCGGACGGCTCGGGAGCACGGTTGTGGTGTAGAAACGGCTGCCAAAGATAGAAGCGGCGGACTCGTCGGCGCTTGGCAGGGCCAACGTGTCCAATCGCGTCCGTTTCGCCGGAAGACTCCGCCCGACCCGAATGGTCTTTCGGATCGGATCGTATCGGGATGCACCTGCATCCAGCCAGGGATCGAACGAGATCTTGACGCCGAAGCTCTCCGGCAAAAGGAATGCCTTGCCGCGCTCTGCCCAGAGTTCGAACGCCGCCTGGTCGAAGCAGAATGCCGACACCGGAGCCGCATACCGGTTGGCGAGGTCGTCTATCTCCCAAGAATCTGGAATTCCAACTCGGTACGCCTGCTTTACATATACGGGCAGCTTGCCGTTCAGCTTCAGCGCTTTTCGGGCGTCCACCAATTGCTTATAGGTCAGGCTGGGATCGCCCGGAGAATCGATCACCACCCGATTTTTTTCCTTCCAGATTCGTGTTTTCGGTACGTAATCCTTGCCGAGCTGATGAAGCGCATAGGCGCAGGAAATCAGCTTCTGATTGCTGGCTGGCATGACCCGCGTCGTTGCATTCCGAGAATAGAGCTCTTTTCCTTCCAAGTCAGTGACGATGCAGCTGACCAACGCACCGGAAAGATCGGGCGAATCCAATATCGCATCCAGTTTGGGATTGAGAAGTGCAAGGGCGATTCCGAAGACCATACGCCTATTATCGCGAAAAGTGGGCAAGTTTCTGCCTTGCAGTTGACCGGGAACTGCGCTAGATTGGAGTCATGTTGCGATTTGGATTCGTTCTTGCGGTGATCTTGACGAACCTGGCGCCGCTTCCTCAAACGTCAGTATTGATCACGCCCAAGCGGCCGGTGGTTACCGGCTGGGAAATGGAGAAGACCCTTCCGACCGGCAGGAGCATGAAGCTCCGCTTCGAGTTGAGACCGGCGAGCACTTATATTGAGGGTCCCAGGGTCGTTGTACCGTGTCAGGGACCGTCAGAAGAGGGCTTTATGCGCGGCTGGAGGGACGATTCAGCCCAGATCGAGAGGCCAGCCGCAGACTGGTGGATCGTGGCCACGATCAAAGGTGCGTTGAAGGTGGGAGGGCAGGCAGCTGACCAACTACTTTTACAGCTCACCAACGAGCAATCACGTATCGAATCGGAAATCACCCGGCTCTACCGCGTACAGCCGGGCGAGGGTGAAGGTCCCCGTGCGGAAGAGCAGATCTTCCGCTACCGGTACCAGAAAATGTCGCTTTACGTGATCATCGGGGGAAGTGAGCGGCTACTGTATCTGAACACGTTCTTCGTTCCCGTTTCGACGCCGATTCTCGAATCTTCTCGGCCGTGCGGTTCGACCCCAACAGAGACCGCCTGCACGTGGGGAAGCTTCGGAACCTTGAGTCGCGATATGGTTGTGGAGACTCCATTTCCCGGTGTCGACCGCGCCGATATCGGCTATATCGGAGCCGTGATCTCGCCGGATATGGCGGGTCTGCTGAAAGAATCCAAGTTCGAGGCGGTGGGAGTCGACATCAATACCGCCGTCATTCGAGAGCCCAATTTTGCGGCCACGCCGAATCTAAAGTGGATATTCCTTCCGTCGGGCACAGTCTTGGTGCCGGGCAAGGGCGGAGTTCAATCGATGATCACCGTCGATCCTCTGCTACTCAAGTCCTCTGCCCTTACAGACGGGGTGTTCGAAGACAAATCAATCGCTGTTCACTGCCTGGAGATCGACAAAGCGCCTCCTGATTCGACCGTCACGTTCACACTCAGCCGCGGGTCTGATCCAATTCTGAGAAACCTAGCGATGATGACGGCTCGATCCTCGATCCGTGGGCCCTGGGATCAAGCTCGACTTTGGATCTACAGCGATAAAGCGTCGCTGGAACGAATCAACAAGCGTCTCGCGCTCGGGTGTCCTCCCGGCATGTATGTTCGCGCACTCTGGGAGGTCCAAACCATGGCGGGTTTCAAGGACAAGGACTTGGATAACCCCGACCTCTTCGCACCTTCGCTCTTGGGCGGGCCCGGAAACCGCAAAGAGGCAGTTGGCTGGTTCACCGGAGTGCTTCTGGCGCGCCATCGACCTGCGCTCGTGCAGTACTTGAAATCGGGCGGCAAGGAATTTGCCGAGTTGGCTACCTCATCCAATCCGTTGGCTGGGCCCCAGTTCCTTCGGATCCTTGGTCTGCTGTTGGCGTCGGAGCATGCTGACGCGCGCATGGCGACCCTCCAACTCTTGGACGCTCAAGACAAGGAGGTCCTCAAGAAAGCCATCGGCCGTCCGCTGTTGAATTGGGAATCCCATCTTGAGCGTGGCGGTGATGAGGCGGCTCTGGCTCAAAAGCTCAAGGACAAGCTGGGATAGACCACAGTCAGTTGATGAGATTGAACATACAGCGTCATGTGGAACCGGCAAAGCCATTAAACTAGGGCCGTGAATTACTATGAGATTTGGGTGAATCTGGCGCCGGGCGCGAATGACCTCGAGTTCGTCTGGGCTGTCCGTGGATACCTCGACTATCTTAAAAATCAGGGCAAGCTCGAGTCCTACACGATCCGACGTCGGAAATTTGGCTTTGGCCCGCCTGACCTCGGCGAGTTCGTCATTTCCATCGCTTTCAAGAGCCTTTCCCAACTGGATGAAGCTTTCTTCGTTGCGGCGACCCGCGATGATGCTGTGGAGTCACTGCACCATGAAGTGTATTCGCGAGTCAAAGATTTTAAGTCTGCCCTGTACCGGGACTTTCCCGACGAAGTTCGAGTGACTTGAAACCAAATTGAGCGCTGAAGCGTTAGAATGAGAGTAAGGTCATTTGATAGTCCTGCACTCAATACGATATGCGATTCGATAAACTCACTCTCAAAGCTCAGGAAGCGGTTCAGGAGGCTCAGTCCTCCGCTGAGCGCTTCAAGCACTCGACCGTCGAAGTCGAGCACTTGCTTTACGCCTTGCTGATCCAGCAGGAAGGGGTCACCAGACCACTTCTTGAGAAGCTGAGCATTGATTCGGACAGTGTGAAGGACCAGGTCCACAAAGAGTTAGAAGAGCTTCCCAAGGTCTCGGGGTCAACTCAATACGGCGGCACAATCGGCTCGCGCCTGTCGAAGGTATTCACCGATGCATTCAGCATCGCGGACGAAATGGGCGATGACTATATGTCAACCGAACATATGCTCCTGGCCACTTCTGAGGAACCCGGTACGGCAGGGCGCATTCTGCGATCGAACGGAGTCAATCGCAAGGACTTGGAAACGGCTGTAGAAGACCTTCGCGGCGGCCGAAAGGTGTCTTCTCAGACTGCTGAGCAGAGTTACCAGGCGCTTGAAAAGTATGCCGTGGACTTGACGGCGCGCGCCCGGATGAACAAATTGGATCCGGTCATTGGACGGGATGAAGAGATTCGCAGAGTGGTTCAGGTACTGAGCCGACGGACGAAGAACAACCCAGTTTTAATTGGCGAGCCGGGCGTGGGTAAAACGGCGGTGGTTGAGGGATTGGCCCAACGAATCGTAAGCGGCGATGTTCCCGAAGGATTGCGAGGCAAATCGATCATGAGCCTCGACTTGGGGGCGATGCTTGCGGGCGCGAAGTACCGAGGTGAATTCGAAGACCGACTCAAGGCCGTGCTGGATGAAATTAAGAGTGCAAGCGGCCAAATTATTCTCTTCATCGACGAACTTCACACGTTGGTGGGAGCTGGCAAGGCGGAAGGGGCCCTGGACGCGGCAAACATGCTCAAGCCAATGCTGGCAAGAGGTGAACTGAGGTGCGTCGGCGCGACCACGCTCAAGGAGTATCAACTCTACATGGAGAAGGACAAGGCGCTCGAGCGCCGGTTCCAAATGGTGATGGTCGGCGAACCTTCGGTGGAGGAGACGATCAGTATTTTGCGCGGCTTGAAAGAACGGTATGAGATCCACCACGGCGTTCGGATCACCGACTCGGCGATCGTTGCCGCTGCGACCCTGAGCAATCGGTACATCAGCGACCGGTTTCTCCCGGACAAGGCGATTGACTTGGTAGATGAAGCCGCTTCAAAATTGAAGATCGAAATCGATAGCGTTCCTGCCGAAATCGATGAAGTTGAGCGTCAAATGCGTCAACTGGAAATCGATCGTGAAGCGCTTAAAAAAGAAGAAGACGAGCCGTCCCGTGAACGTCTTTCCCAGATTGAAAAGCGGCTTGCTGAACTGACTGAGAGGTCCAGTGGAATGCGAGCGACGTGGCAGACCGAAAAGGACAAGATCGAGCGCGTTCGGCAGATCAAGCAAGAGCTGGACGAGCTTCGCGCCCAGTTTCAGATGGCCAGCGATTCTGGCGACTACGCGAAAGCAGCTGAAATCCAGCACGGTCGGATGCCTGCTTTGACCCAGAGCTTGAAGGACGAAACCGAAGAACTTGAGCGAATCCAGATCGGCGGAAAGATGTTGAAGGAAGAGGTCGACAGCGAAGATATTGCCGAGGTCGTCAGCAAGTGGACGGGCATCCCGGTGAGCAAGCTCTTGCAGGGCGAGATGCAGAAGCTCCTGACGATGGAGGAATTCTTGGAAAATCGGGTCGTGGGCCAAAACGAAGCCCTGCGGGCGGTTTCTGATGCGGTTCGGAGGTCGCGGTCGGGCT
This sequence comes from uncultured Armatimonadota bacterium, assembly GCA_946478935.1. Next base: position 7,281 of record CAMLEL010000030.1, on the reverse strand, counting down.
TGAGCGATCCCAATCGTCCCATTGGCTCCTTCCTGTTCCTGGGACCGACTGGCGTTGGTAAAACCGAAACGGCGCGGGCCCTGGCCGAGTTCATGTTCAACGATGAAAAGGCGATGGTTCGCATCGATATGAGCGAGTACCAGGAGAAGCATTCGGTGGCCCGCTTGATTGGCGCGCCTCCGGGTTACATTGGGTACGAAGAAGGTGGCCAACTGACCGAAGTCGTCCGCCGCCGACCTTACGCCGTCGTCCTTTTGGATGAGGTCGAGAAGGCGCACCCTGAGGTCTTCAACGTCCTGCTTCAACTTCTAGACGATGGCCGCCTGACCGATGGTCAGGGCCGAACGGTTGATTTCAAAAATACGGTGGTCATTCTCACCAGCAACTTGGGATCACACAACTATGCCGACCCGATTACAGCCGAATCTAACTGGGACGAAACCAAGCAGCGCGTACTGGATGAAGTTCGAATATTCTTCCGCCCCGAGTTCATCAACCGGCTGGACGATGTTATTGTCTTCCGTTCTCTGGGCGTGAACGAGATCAAGCAGATCGTGCGCATCCAGCTTGGGCTTCTGACTCATCGTTTGGAAGAGCGAAGGATCGAACTGCAGCTTACGGATGATGCGTACCTGCATCTGGCCACCGCTGGTTTCGATCCTGTGTACGGCGCAAGGCCGCTCAAGCGGGCGATCCAGAAAGAGATCATGAATCCGCTGGCACAGGCGATCCTGTCGGGTGAAGTGAAGGACGGCTCCAAGGTTCGGGTGGACTATCAGAATGGGACCTTCAACTTCCAAACAGAAGCAGAATCCGTGAAAGGCAAGTAGGACCCTGGAACTCTTAGGGCCGAACATTCCTTAAACTAGGGCAATGAAAGGTCTTCGCGTTCTCGTTGCTGCTGCACTCGCTGCTGGATTGGTCGTACCCACTCTGGCAGCGGATTGGATGATCGACTACAAGAAGGCGCTTGCCAAGAGTAAGGCAACCGGCAAGCCCATCCTGGCCGACTTCACGGGCAGTGACTGGTGCGGGTGGTGTATCAAGCTGAAAAAGGAAGTATTCAGCACGCCGAAGTTTTCCGAGTGGGCCAAGAAGAACGTCATTCTTCTTGAACTCGATTACCCGAGGCGAAAGCCACAATCGAACTTGATCAAGTCGCAAAATGCGTCGTTAGCTGAAAAGTACGGCATCTCGGGCTACCCAACCATTTTGTTCCTGGATTCCAAAGGCAAGGTCATTGGGCGCTATGGCTACGACTCTGGTGGGCCGGATAAGTGGACGGCAAGAGCGGGCCAAATGATCAAAGGCAAGAAAGTATAGGATCGCTTGGTCAGCGCTATCGGCAGCATCCTGTGAATCGAAACCCGATATACTCTTAAACATGGCCTGGGAAGCGGACGACCGCCTGAAGGAAGAGTGCGGCGTACTGGGAATCTACACTCCCGAGCAGGATGCCGCGCCGGTCGCCTTTTTCGGCTTATTCGCTCTACAACACCGCGGTCAGGAGTCAGCCGGGATCGCAGTCAGCGATGGGTCAATGGTCCGGATGCACAAGGACATGGGCCTTGTGAACCAAGTTTTCTCGCCAGAAACGCTGAGCAGTATGCCGGGCGAGATGGCAGTTGGCCACACGCGGTATTCGACAACTGGCGCGAGTGTGCTGCGAAATGCCCAGCCGATCTACTGTCAGAGCTTGGTCGGGGACATTGCCGTTGCCCACAATGGAAACCTCATCAATGCCTCCGAGCTGCGTGCCGAGATGGAGGAAGAAGGTGAAGTTTTCGACTCCACGTCGGATTCGGAGATCTTGGCACGAATCCTTGTCAAGCATCTCCCGGACGGAGTCGAGAAAGCCGTTGGGGAAGTGATGCGCCGATGCCGTGGCGCTTACAGCATCACGGTTTTGACGCCCAAACTGCTGTTGGGATTCCGCGATCCATGGGGCATCCGGCCGCTAACAGCGGGCAAACGCGGAGATGGCTTCATGGTCGCAAGCGAGTCTTGCGCTTTCGGCCCGGTGGGCGGTAAGGCTGATCGAGAGCTCAAGCCGGGCGAATGCGTGGTGATTGACCGCTCGGGCATGCGCTTTTTTCAGGCGGTTCCCGAACCCCAGCACGCCATGTGTCTGTTTGAGTTCATTTACTTTGCCCGTCCCGACAGCACGATGTACGGTACGTCGCTCTACACTGCCCGTGAGCGCATGGGTGAGAACTTGGCGGTCGAGCACCCGATCGAAGCTGATATTGTTGTTCCCGTTCCTGACAGCGGCATTCCAGCCGCTCTTGGATACAGCCGCAAAAGCGGCATACCGTATCGGGAGGGGATGACCAAATCGCGATATATCCACCGCACCTTCATTCAGCCCGACCAATCCATGCGGGAGATGGGAGTTCGAATGAAGCTGACCCCATTGGAGGATCATATTCGGGGCCAGCGCGTGGTGCTGGTCGATGACTCCATCGTGCGGGGAACCACAACCAAGCAGATCGTCAAGCTCCTATTCGAAGCCGGGGCGACTGAAGTCCATGTGCGGATCACGGCGCCGCCGATCAAGTTTCCTTGTTTTTACGGCATCGACATGGCGAGTAAGGGGGAATTGGCGGCGGCGGTCATGAGCCTTGAGGAACTGCGTGATTACCTCGGCGCAAGTTCGCTTGGCTACCTCTCGATCAAGGGTGCGGTTGCTGCGGTTGGCAAGGAGTCCAACCATTTTTGCCTTGCCTGCTTCAATGGGGATTACCCCATTCCCGTGTCTGCGGATCAGACCAAACATGCCTTCGACATGCCGCCTGATGTGGGTCAATTCGCCGGCGTCTCCAGTGGTCAACTGCGCCTCATCGATTGACGGTGCAGCGAAAGATTTAGCTTTTTTTGCCGTGCATGGTTGTCATTTGGCCGCTATGTGGTGTTTAATAATAGGTAGCCATACGTCTACTGTATGGTGTTGGAGGAGACCATGCGATTTCAGGATTCGATGATTGAGGCAACGAGGAACGCGGCTCGCGAAGCATTCAAATATGCCAAGCACGTGCCTGCCGACAAGCTGGATTGGAAGCCGCTGGATTCGGGGCGTTCGGTGCTCGATATTTGCAAAGAGATGGCTCAATGCCCGGGCTGGACGGTGCAGATTCTCAAGGGAGAGGGATTTCCCGAGTGGAGCGACGAGGCACAAGCGGCGCTCGAGAGCAAGACCAGCGCTTGGACGACAGCAGAAGCCTGTGAAGAAGAGTGCAACCGACAGCTTGAGGCATTTTATGCGGCGGTTCGAGAGTTTCCAGATGAGAAATTGGGAGACACGTTTGTCCTTCCATTCGATGGCGGTCAGACGATCACGATGAAGGAGAACATCGAGTATCCGTTTTGGAATTTCACCTATCACCAAGGGCAAATTGCTTATATTCAAACCCTCTATGGGGATAAGCAGATGTACTGGTAGATTTGCGGGTCAGACGAAAGTTAGGGGACACGGCTCGTCCCCGGCTCGTTAGAATCGACGTAATGGACGCTCGAACGCTTCGTGATGTGGATGCCGGGTTCGTGAACTTTGCCCGGCACGTTTTGTCTTCTGCTTCGGCAGTTGGTGAGACTGATGATTCCTGCGTTTGGTATTCCCTGCCGATCGCATTTCCTGCGTATTCCGCGATTTGCCAGACAAAAATCAGTTCGGGTGACATCGACCCGCAGATCAAGCACCGCATCAGTCAAATGGATGAGCGTGGCATGCCATGGTGTTGGTTTGTCACACCGCTAAGCGAGCCGGCGGACCTTGGCCGACGTTTGGAGGACCTTGGCATGAAAAGTGTGGTTCAGTTAACGGGAATGGCGGCGAACTTCAACGAGATCGCTCCAGAACCCAAGCCGAACGGAATCGAAGTGCGCCGGGTTGAGTCGGAGGATGAGGCTCGGACGTATGCTGAAATCTACCCAAAGCTCTTCGGGGCGGAAGACGAATCGTTCATTCCTTCGGTTGTGAGCTTCGAGTTGGATATTCACCGGTCGGGTTCACCGACGATCCGATACTTGGGATTTAAGGATGGCCGCGCCATTACTGCGGGTTCGGCAACGAGTTCCAATGGCATCGCGACGCTCGATACCCTGTGCACCCTTCCGGAGGAGCGAAATCTCGGCGCGGGAGCCGCGGTCGCCTTGCGTGCCCTATGGGCGGAGCACGAGAAAGGCGCGGATCGGGCGACGATTTGGGCAGGGCCCGGCGCCGAAAAACTTTACGCGCGGTTGGGATTCAAACAAGTGTTCCCAATCGACATCTACATGAAGGCGGATTGAGTTTTACTGTTTGACCATCTTGCCAGAGCCGGGCATGTCAAACGACTTCATGTCGTCGGACAGCGTGACGGTCAGAGCCTCATCGCTTGAGGGTTTGCCGTCTTCCATCGTCGGCGTGAAGGTCAAGGTTTTGCCATCCAGCTTGTAGTTTCCTGAGATGGAGTCTGACCGAGTCCCCGTCATCTGAGCCGAGAATGTGTTGTCGGCCTTGATCTCAAAGGTTGCGCTCGAATCGCGCCCGGTTTCGGACGACTTCCACGTACCGACTACGGAATTCGATGAGGAGCATCCACTGACGACGATAGAGGCTGCACAAAGAAACATGGTGAAGAACTTCATGAGTGTTCTGATGTTACTGCAGCAATGGTGTCGACGGGTCGACGGTTCTGCCAATTTCGTCTAAGGGAGAATGGCCAAAGCGACATCATTTTTTGAGGCCTATCGATCAGCCCAAAATAGCCTGGTGGGGCTCAAGATCGCTGTTCTGGACGTTATCAACGGTCACCGGGCGGGAATCTCGGCGAAGCACATCGGTCAATTGCTCGGCCTGGCCCCCGCGAGTTTTGGAGAGCATTCGATCGAGCTAGTTTCCTCAGTGCTCAGAGTGATGGAAATGGAGGGAACAATTTTTCAAGGGGAAGGACTCTGGAAAGCGACCGACATCACTTAAATAAAAACGGTTGCGAATCAGACGATCCGCAACCTGGTCTGTATGATTCAAAAGTTTTACCTTCCAAATCGCTACTGACCTCTCTATGACGACGGCACTTCGGGCAGTGACGACATTCCGCTTAAAATCCCAAGGGACGATCGCGATCTTCCCATAGGAATGGCTGCGAGAATGCATCTCGAAACCGTACGAAAATGGCAACCAGGCCCCCCCAGAGTTCCAGGGGAAGCCTTTGCCAGACCGCCGACGGTATCTCGCCGGCGGCCTCTCCTTTCTTTCTTGACCTGCTAAGACTCATTCGCATATCCCTCTCCACAGAATCCAATGGATGCAGACAAGAACATTAAAACGCACGGCGGAACACGAGCGCGTATAAAGGGGCGGCAGGTCGATAAGAAAACTGTAAGATCTGCTGGATTTCGCCGGTTACTTGCCGCCAGTGGTTGCGATCCCTTGAATGAAGGTCTTCTGAGCAAAGAAGAAGAGCAGAATGATCGGCAGGGTGAAAATCGTTGCGGCAGCCATCAGTTGCGCGTAGAAGCCGCCATAGTGAGAAACGATCTGCTGCTGACCGTAGGCAAGCGGATATTTTGCAGGATCGTTGATGTAGAGCAGCGGGCCGAGAAAGTCGTTCCAAGAGCCAATGAATTGGAATAGGGCGCAGGTGGCGAGCGCCGGCTTTGAGAGCGGTAGCACCAACTTGGTAAAGATGGTCCACTCACCAGCCCCATCCACTCGTGCCGCCTCAGACATTTCTGTCGGAATGGTCTTGAAAAACTGGTTGAGCAGGAACACGTAGTAGGCAGATGCTGTAAATGCCGGGATGATCAATGGGAGGTAGCTTCCATACCAGCCGAGGGATCTGAAGAGGCTAAAGACCGGAATCATCGTGACCTGACCCGGAAGCGCCATCGTGGCGATCATGATCATGAAAAGTACGTTCTTGCCCCAGAAATCGATTTTTGCGAACCCATAAGCGACAATCGAGCTGGAAGTCACGGCTCCGATCACGCTGGCAAAGCAGATCACCAGAGTGTTGCGCAGGTAGAGCAGGAACGGCATATTCTGGATCGCATCCGGATAGTTTTGGGTCACGACCGGGTTTGGAACAAGGGAGGCGAGGGAGAGCGATTCGCCAGAGAAGAGCTGCTCGCTGCCCTTTAACGAGGTCGAGACCATCCAGAATAGGGGCAGGAGCGCGGGGATTGAGAGGGCGATGAGCGCCGCGTAAACAGCGAACCGGCTCATGGCAGGAATCTTTGGCCGGTCACTCGTCATATCCGAGCGCCCTCCTCTTTTCTCGTTCTTCGACAAACTTGGTTTCCAACTCACGGAGAGACTCGGCCGGTGACTGAGCGCCACGCACGGCGCGATCTTCTGCTCTTGAAATCTGGTCGTTCAAGAACTGGAGGTTGGCAATGGCGGGCATTGGCTTGCAATTGGGGCTCGCCAGGATGTCCAGGAACGCTTGGAACTGAGGATTTGCCTTTAGCCAACGCTGGAACGTCGGGGAATTGGCGACCGCCGGCGAAAGGGGAAGCCAGCCACCAAGGTTGTAAAAGGCGGCCGCCCGGTCTGGATTCTCGATACCGGACCAGAACTTCACGAACTCCCAGGCGCCCTCCTTTTGCTTGGCAGAGGAAGGGATGATCATGAAATTACCGCTGAGGGTCCCTGCCCGATCCCTGCCACCGTTGGCGGGGGGAGGAATGGGGTAGACGCGGTAGTCCAAATTGGGCTTGAACTTTCGTAACTCTTCGACGCGCCATTGGCCGTCAAGGGTGATCGTGAGGTCGCCATGCATGAAGGCCCAACTGGCCGCACCTTCGATGTTGTTCAGTCCGGCCTCAAAACGAACTACATTCTCGTAGCCGAGTGATTTGCGGTAGCCAGCGATGTGCTCGAGCGCCCTGCGGTTCTGTGGGGTATTCAAACGGAGTTCACCGTTCGGCAGAACATCGAATCCGCCACCAAACGTGCGCGCCGTGTATCCGAGATCACGCATCAGAAAGCCGAGGCGCGTTAAATTTCCGGATTCGTCGAATCGGTGGAGTTTCTCGGACATGGCCACCAACTCTTCCGGGGTCTTTGGAAAAGCGTCGGGATCAAATCCGGCGTCGCGGAGCTGCTGAGCATTAACGTAGAGTGCGTACAGATCCGAGCCGATGGTGATTCCGTAAGTCTTGCCCCGGAACATTCCACTATCTCGAATGACCGGATAGCTTTGATCCTTGAAGATTCGTTCTTCCTCTGGCGTCATCAAAGTTTCGAGCGGGGTGAGAAAGCCATTGGCGGCCATGTTCGGGATTGCTCCGTTCCACATG
>CAMLEL010000029.1 GCA_946478935.1 uncultured Armatimonadota bacterium | reverse complement strand
TCAGGCGCAGGACCGGATTCTTCGACGGAAAGAAAGGGTTGCCTTCGGTTGGATTTGAAGCAACGTTTCCAACGGAACTCCCTTGTGGATTCGACATCCAAGACGCTCAAGTCAACGACAGTGGAAGCTACCGCTCGGTCGCGGTGAGAATTACCGACGGTCTTGTGAAAGGCACGGTCTATCAATATGCTCAGGCTACGGCCGGTCGGATTAAGGCAACCAAGGGTACGACGATCGGCGACGCAGGCGGCATTCGATTTGTCGTTGCCGCTGACGTGCCTGAGGTCGTGCGAAGGAAGATTCTTGGAGCGTTTTTGGATGCGGCCCGCAAGTCTTGCATCGAACGGTCTGCACTGGGCCTGTTGGAGACCGCGGAACTCTTTCCGTGCCCTTGGTCGTTATGCCATTCACAGCTTCAGGCAATGCTGATCAGCGAACTGAGCCGAACGGAATCTGTCCCGTTCTCAGAATAGTTCGTAGAACGGCCACCTGTTGTCGTAACATCAAGAACAGGGAGCGATATGAAGCCCAATAACCCATTTACAAAAGGTCCTTTGGTTTGGATGCTGGCCGCTGGTGTGCTAATCGGTGCAGGCGCCACAGCATCCGTGGTTAACGCCAAGAGCGGCGGTTCGATGGCGCAGAGAGCGCCGCAGGTCAGTATTTCCTCACCCAAGCCCATTGGTCAAGTGAGCGCGGAGAGCCTCGATATGGTCAAGGCATTGGATGAATCCTTTGCCAATTTGGCCGAATCGGTTGCGCCGGCGGTCGTACACATTCGCGTACAAAACACTCAGGCCCGGAACCCAATGGGTGAGCGGCAATTGGTCGGGGGCGAGGGATCTGGATTCATCTTTCGGCCAGACGGCTACATCGTTACGAACGATCACGTAGTTGGCGGATTTGAGAAGGTCACCGTTATTCTCTACGATGGCCGCGAGTTCCCGGGCACAGTTTTGCGCGCGGAGGACAGCGACATCGCCGTCGTCAAGATTGAAGCTCGCGACCTCCCATCGCTCCCCTTTGCCGACAGCAACCATGTTCGCCCTGGAGAATTCGCCGTTGCTGTGGGAGCGCCTTACGGTCTGGAGAACACTGTCACCGTGGGGCATATCAGCGCTACTCGACGATCCAATCAAATCACCGACCCGAACACAGGACGACCCCGACTCTATTCAGACTTGATCCAAACCGATACGGCGATCAACGTGGGAAACAGCGGCGGCCCCCTCCTGAACATCGAAGGACAGGTCGTAGGCATCAACTCTGCAATCTTCAGTCCTACCGGAACGAGCGGCGGAATCGGATTTGCCATCAGTTCAAACCAAGCGCGATTGCTTGCCGAAACTCTCATCGAGAAGGGCAAGATCACGCGCGGATTTTTAGGAATTCTTCCGGAGAACCTGAAGATCGCAAAAGCCAAGGCGCTTGGTGTAGAGCACGGCGCTTATGTAGCTTCGCTTCCCAGTGATGGCCCAGCGGCAATGGCAGGAATCAAGCAGGGTGACGTCGTTGTGAAAATCGGCGATTTACCGGTCGAAAGCCAGGTGGATCTTCGAAACGCCATGATCAAGTACGGTCCCGGTTCGAAGGTGCAAGTCGAAGTCGTTCGCGACCGGCAGAAGAAGTCGTTCAGCGTTACGGCGAAGGAGCCGCCGGTTATGGACTCTTCCCCACAACGGAGACCCTCAGTGGATTTCGACGACTTCCCTGGGTTCCGCGACTTTCCCCGAGTTCAAACTCCGGATCAGATTCCTGATCGAGCGCGCAGGGTGCGGCTCGGAGTTGAAGTGGGCAACGTGGATCCTGTCGCCGCAAAGACGCACAAGATTCCAGCGGGTGTTGAAGGCGCGGTGGTCAACGCCGTTACACCGGATTCGGTTGCTGACAAGATTGGCCTAAAGGTCGGGGACGTCATCGTCGAAATCGACGGCACGCCGATCGCAGACGCCGAGAGTCTTGCCAATACGGTGCGAAACTTCCAATCGGGAGATCGCAAGAGCGTCAAATTCCTCCGCTTCGAAGATGGCGCAAAAGTGGAGACGGAACGAACGGCGACGTTTCGCTAGAGACGAAGCAAAAGAAAGGGCCCGGCTTTCCAAGAGGAAGCCGGGCCCTTCGTTTTGGCTAACTTACTTGTTTGCCAAATCTCGACCGGTGATCTCGACCTTGATCCCGGTAGTTTCAAAGCCGGCCTCACGAGCCTGCTCTTCAATCGCCTGAATAATCGACTTCGGCATTTTGAGTTCGACGACGGAACCGGTGGTCTCTTCGACCACAACTTCGCTGCGTCGCTCTGAACAGGTGCCGAGGCGGCAGGGGAAGTAACCATCGACAACGCCGATGTGGTGGATCAAGCCCACCTCTTGCAACGTGGAGAGGATTCGATAGACGCTCACCACGTCGATCTTGCCACCCGTTGAGATGATTTTATCGTGGATCGCATAGGCGCTGAGCGCTGTATCCGTATCCGCCAGGGCCCGAATCACTTGGACTCGAGGCATCGTAATGCGAAAGCCGTTGTTGCGCAGGTCCGTCAAGGAATGCTCTTCGTAGACTTTCTCAGGGGTCATGACAGTGGGGGCAACTTTTGAAGCGCCCGCAGAAGTTCGCTGCTTCATGCTCATAATTATGGCCTACGCCGCTAAATAGCAACTTAACGCTCGTTGTGGGTTTGTTGCCAAATATACGGAAGTTGGACCTATTCTTATGGCTTATTGCAAGAAAAACAAGATGTTTTGAAATTCAGGTTCCCTTGAACCTACTGTTGTGCTATCATGACGCCGTTGTACACATCCTGAGTGGTGCGAGGGATCGAACCACCGGACGGAGGGAAAAGCATGAAGTTTTACAATTTGAAGACGCGTTCGCACGTTGATGTGCCAGATGGCGATGTTCGCAAGATGAAAATGGTCCGCAAGACCAAGTCTGGTGAGCAGGTTCGTTATGCTCTGACGGCGACCTATGAAGGTTCCAAGCTGTTCAAGTTCATCAACGAAGCGACGTACAAGTCTTCTAACGCCAAGGAGGCGTAACGACCCATTTTTGCCGGTCGCGGCCAATTTCGGGCTGCGACCGGCTTTTTCTTCGGAACTGAACTCAATCCGTTCCGATCCGTCACTAAGGACATGGCACTCTCGACGGAACGCGAGAAATGCGCCCACCTCTTGAGGCGCTTCGGGCTTGGCGCAAGCGAAGCCGAACTGGACTACTACCTCAAAGATGGTCTCAATGGGGCTATCGATCGACTCTTGGACTATTCCTCGGTTCCTGAGGGTTTCGATCTCGATGTCCAGAAGCTCGCCAACCAAAACGGAGTCATTCAGCCTCAAATCGTCGGTGTTTGGTGGACCCTGAGACTGGTTTCCACCCAGCGACCTCTACAGGAAAAGATGAGCGTGTTTTGGCACGATCATTTTGCCACCAGCGCCAGCAAAGTGCAGAACGGTCCAGTCATGCACGCTCAAAACGAGGTGCTGCGCAAGAATGCCACCGGAAATTTCCGCGAGTTCCTAACCGAGGTCAGCAAAGATCCGGCCATGCTCTTCTGGCTGGACAATCAATTCAACGTCGCCGGAAAGCCCAACGAGAATTTTGCCCGTGAAGTCATGGAGCTATTCACGCTTGGCGTGGATAACAACTACACGGAGCGAGATATCAAAGAAGCGGCCAGAGCCTTTACCGGATGGTCAATCGGACGCACTGGCAATCGGGGCCCGAGACCGAACCAGGGGTTCGTGTTTCGTCCCAACCTTCACGATCGGGGGATGAAGACGGTCATCGGCAGATCAGGGAACCTCTCGGGCGAGCAGGTGATTGACATCCTGTGTGAAATGCCGGAGTCAGCCGAGTATGTCACGAAGAAGATTTGGGAATGGTTTGCCTATCCAAATCCCGAGCCTGCGATGATCGCCCGAATGGCCCGCAAGTTCCAGCGAGACAACCTGAGTATTGCGTCACTGCTGAAGGACATCATGAAGTCCACCGAGTTCTACTCCCCGAAGGCAGAACGAGCGATTTACAAGAGCCCGGTCGACTTTACGGTGGCAACTCTTCGCCAGCTAGGCGTGGGGCAACCGCTCAAGCAAGCATTGCAGGCAGCCGAGGCGAACAATCTTCGAGGTCGAATCGCTCCGGTACAGGTCGCTTATCAATCGATGAGGTCGATGGGGATGCACTTGCTCTACCCGCCTGATGTTGCTGGTTGGGAAACGGGTCCGAATTGGATCACCTCCGCGACCATGATGGAGCGGATCAATTGGGGGAACAGGCTGTTCGGCCAGGCGAAGACCGGAGCCCAGCTTCGTTATCAGTCTTATCCGATCTTCTCGAAAGCGACTGATGCCAAGGCCGTTGCGGAAAAGCTCATGTCCATTTTCGATGCTCCTATTCCAAGCTACAAGCGGGCCAAATTGACCGAAGCCGCGACCAAAGCATCAGGTGGAACGGTGACGCCACAGAATGCAAATGCCACTGCGGCCGCGGTCACTCGATTGATCTTTGCCGCGCCTGAGTTCCAATTGATGTAGCCCAAGGATCAAAATGGGCCATGGAGTCCGAACTCAGCGACTTTTTGGTCATCGGAAGCGGCCTCGCCGGCCTTACGTTTGCGTTATGCGCCGCTGAGCGCGGCAAAGTCGCGGTTCTGACCAAAGCGGAAATCCAAGAGTCGAATACAAACTGGGCTCAGGGGGGCATCGCTGCTGCCGTCAGTGATGCCGATAGTTGGGAGTTGCATGAAGAGGACACCCTGATCGCCGGAGCGGGCCTATGCGATCGGGATGCGGTTCGGTTTCTAGTTCAGGAAGCTCCGAAAGCCATCGACTGGCTCATGTCGCTTGGGGCTCGATTTGATAAGGAAGCGGACGGTGACCTGGCGCTCGGCCGAGAAGGTGGCCATGGCATGAATCGAATCGTACACTTCCAGGACCGGACGGGTTGGGAAGTGGAGCGAGCCATGGTGGAGGCTGTGCGCAACCATCCCAACATCGAAGTTTTTGAGCATACGTTCGTGACCTCGTTGATCACGTCTGAGGGCCGCTGTGTCGGCGCTTCTGCGATGGTCGAAAGTCTGGGCCAGCGGCACTTCCTTGCTCCCAGCACGATGCTGGCCACTGGCGGCTGCGGACGCATGTACCAGCACACGACCAATCCAAATGTTGCAACGGGTGATGGTATTGCGTTGGCGGTTCAAGCTCGGGCCGAAGTTCGCAATTTGGAATTCATGCAGTTTCACCCGACGACCCTTTACCATCCGCAACTGCGTTCGTTCCTCATCACGGAGGCCGTTCGTGGGGCCGGTGGCACTCTGCGAAACCACCTCGGTCGCCGTTTCATGTATGACTACGATTCCCGGTTGGAGTTAGCGCCGCGCGACGTGGTGGCCCGGTCGATCGAAGCGGAAATGAAGAAGCATCAGACCTGGTGCGTGTATCTGGATATTACACACGGACGCTCCGAGGCAATTCAACATGAGTTTCCCACGATATGGGACCGACTTCGGACGATCGGACTCGAGATGGAGAAGGATTGGATTCCAGTGGTGCCCGCGCAGCATTATTCATGTGGTGGAGTGGTGACGAATCTCCAGGGTATGACAACCGTGCCGGGATTATTGGCGGCTGGCGAGGTGGCGTGCACTGGAGTCCATGGAGCGAATCGATTGGCAAGCAACAGTCTATTGGAAGCGCTGGTTTTTGCTCGAGCAGCCGCCCAAACCGCGACCATCGATGCATCGATACCGAAGAACTTGGTCGCAGAGGAGCCGCATGCCGTCGCTGAAGCGGAGTCCATCCGCATCCGACGTGCCCTCCAAAAGACCATGACCTCTGAAGTTGGGATTGTCCGCACGAACAGCGGGCTTGCATCTGCCAAGGAGCAGGTTCATAGCTTGATAGAGGATTATGATTCACACCCGAAGGCGCCATTTTCGATGCACCCACTCGAAACCCGCAACCTCTTGACGGCGGCGTTCAAAGTTGTCGAACAAGCGGCTGCTCAAACGGAGAACGTGGGTCTGCATTTCAATTCCGACAACCTTACTTGATTGGTTCGGAGTATCGAGGGACGGGTGCGGACAGGGGAAGGTCCTTTGCCCAGTCCGGTCGGCGCAGATTGGCCTGACAAGGGCCAGGCTGATTGGCTACGAATCGAACTTGGGTCAAGCCGAGCGCACGCTCGACTTCCAACTTGCGCAAATTTCCAAGTTCGAAGTCGATCGGATACGCCGATGCGAATATGATTTGGTGAGCATTCGTGTCTGGCGCTGGCCAATGGACGACGGTCGCTTCGCCTTCTTTGTCAGCGGATACTGATGTCTCGCCGAAGACTCGGACTTCACTCATCAAGGATTTGGCGAAAGCATCTTCATCCGCGACGCGGATGTCCCGGAAAAATGCATAGCGTCGCAAGTCATCCAATGGCTCGATGAACTTGGGTTCAGAAACGGAAGTCCTTCGGGCGCGCAAGATGGCCAAGCCTCTCTGGGAAGCGAGCCCTGCCTCAAACATCGCGCCTTGGAGTCTGCGCTCCGCCTCGGGACATAAGAATCCGGCCACTGCGCTGATAGAGGAAGCCCGCCTCGCGAGTGTTTCGTCTTGGGCAGGGAGGAGCCATGAGTAGGCATCACGTCGCCACGCTACGGACGTCAGGAGCGAGTTCCCTTCTGAGGTTGACTGACTGGCGATCGACGTTGCCTGCATCAAGACGGCGTGACTTGCCGCCAGGTCCAGGCCAGCACCCGAAGCCGCATATGGAAGCTGCTGACCGGTATAAGGCTCCGATACATATTGGGCATCGGCCAGGTACGTGGATAGGGCAGCGTCGGCAGCTTTCAATGTTCCAATATCGCGATCTGCCAATAGGTTTTCAAGCGCCAGTTCTATGACGCTCGGTATGTCAATGGGGGAGACGGTCCCGATGGGAGCCATAGCTCTCTTGCCAATCGCCAAGCTTCTGCCCAGGGGGATCCGTCGAACGGGAAACCGAATCTTCAGGAACGTGTCCTCGCAGACCGCGACGGGACCTTCTTCATTCCAGTCATCCAGTCGTCGGATCTTGGACTGGATTTTCACCTGGTATCCGCCAACCGAAGCCAGAGCAGCGCCGATTGGAACAATCGCGCCGGGTCGATCGAATGTCCAAGTCGCTTCAACCGAGGTCGCATCCCCTTTGACCTGAGTCGATTGGAGATTGGGAGCCGGTTGGGTCCAGATCGGCAAGTTTACAAAAACACGTTTAGTGAGCTGGCCGAGAGCCGCCGCGCTATTAGCGGCCACCGCCGAGGTACCTATCGGCAGAATAACTCTGATCCAGCCAGTAAAGGGAGTCTCGGTCTTCAAGGACCAAGCGCCCGCTTTCCCTGTGAATTTGAAGCTGGCCGTCTCAGACTCCAAAACCAAAAGAATCGGTGGCTGATTCGACCGAAAGGAGATGAGGACCCACGAAGTCCTTGGCGTCTGAATACCGTCGGCAACCGTGCCCTCAGCCCATGTTAGGTAAGGGCAGCCCGTGGATGGCAGGTTCAGTTGCAGGCCCTTTTCGAAGTAGAGGCTGAAACCTGCCTGCCATAGGTTGTATCGCAGCTTTTGCGGGCCAAGCGCTTGTGCATTTAGCAAAACCGTTTGACCAAACTCATTGGTGCTGGCAACCTTCCACTGACGCCCAGGCGAGCCATATCGGATCTTGTCGGCCAAAGGCGACTTGGAGGCAAAGCCCTGCTGGTCCAAATTGAAGCCCGGCAACGAGGGCTTGTCGGTGTAACCAAATCGGCCAAATCCCTCCGCCGAGAGCGAACTCAATCCGACTATGAGGAATGCGATACTAGTTAAAAGTCGCACCGAATACCTGAATACCAAAGCGCTTGGTGCGGTGCGACCAAGTCAATCCAAATTCGCGGATGCCGAGCCGATAGGCGATGGTGGCGTTATAGTCCATGTAAGAATCGCGCAGGTACTTATCAAACGTGTAGGAGCCAAGGATTCTCCAAAGACCGCTGATGCGATAATTCACGTCCGCATAGTAGCTAAAGCGCTCAATGTCCAAGGATTTGGTGCCAAAGAAGTTGAAGCCGGTCCGCCCTGCATTGTAGAACGCTTGCAGGCTCAGGCGATGCTGGCCCAAAAGGCTGGAACTGAATGGGTCCTGCGAGTAATCGTAGGTTGCCATCATGGAGGCTCCACTGCCCAATTGACGCGAAATGCTCGCGGTTCCCAGCAGGGTCAATCCCCGGGCGACGTTTCGGCCCTCCAGTTGACTGACTGAGAACGAGGCATTCAGCATCGTGTGCTGATCGATCCGGGTTGGATTCAGCTGACTTCGGACTCGGAGACCGTAACCGGTTTGTTGAGACTGGCCGAACGAGGTGGTGGCAGTCTTGTGGTCCGCCGTGAAGCCATAGAACAACTTAACTGGCAGCTGGCCGACCTTAACGGGGTCATGTTCGAAGGTCATGGAATAGCTCTGCGAACTGAACTTGTTACCGGTCAGCGCATGACTCGCATTGCCGAAGAGTCCCAGGTTCCACCCGTCCAACTGATGGTTATAGTTGAGATTCCCGAACACATTCTTGCCAGCCGGTGTTTCGATAAATCCGCTGACCGTGGATCTTGAATCGATCCGATAGAACTGGCGCAGACCGAGGCTCCAGTCTTTCCGGGCGATGTTGCTCAGCGTTAGGCCGCCGTCCATTTCATCGCCCTTGTTCCAGTTCAGTTCGTAGTCGAGAAAGAGGCCACGAGTGGCGGTTGTGCCGCGCCCATATCGTTGACCAGTTCGAAATCTCAGAGCGCTGGTCTCGCCGGGCTTAAGGGACAGGTAGTACGGATAATCGATCGCAAGCTGGTTGTCATTGACGTTTACGATCTGGTCGGTAACCAGAGCCGAACCGCTGTTCAAGTTCACCGAGTAGAGTGGCAGCTTGAGAACTTTCACTCCACCCACCACGACTTCGGCCTTTTGGAACTGGATTTCCTTGCGCGGAAACACGACCGCCTTCTTGGCCGAGACCATCGAAATCGATTGGCTCAAGTCTTGGAATTCGAATGCCGTTGCTGACAGTCGCTTCGTATAAGGCTTGACTCCGGTGGAATTGAACTCGACCAAGCCAAACTTTGGCCTTTCTTCGTTGACGAAAGCAAACGCGCGGCCATGGCCCTTGATGCCAACCGGGGTTGGCGCCATAAAGGTTGTCACGCCAAAGCCACGACGTTGGTTCAGCTTGATGTAGCACTCGTCGAATTCTTGCTCGATAGAGCCAAACTTGACCCGCGCCTTCTTCAATCTCAGCTCATAGGTGGGAATGTTGAGCTGCATGTCATCGGCATCGATGTCGACGTCCCGATAGCGGATGTGGACGCCCTTGTTTGGCCCGGCCGCGCCGATGATCTTCTCATCCATGCTGAAGCTCATGTAGCCAGGGGCGACGATCTCGACATATTCCTTGGCGCTGGAAAGCAGCGCTCGGTCGCTTAAGAATTCAAATTCGTAGGTTGCAGGAGCGGTTCCGGGCGTTCGTACGGTGATGACCGCCGTTCCCGGTACTCCTCCGGCGACGAGGATCGCCTGTGCGCGTCCACCTTGCGTCGTGACGAGTTCACTGCGGAAGCTTCCCAGAGTCGAGGAGAATGTGACCTGCGTGCCGTCCGGCACCGGATTCCCCTTGCTGTTTACGACGATCGCCGTGATTGTGACCGTACTGCGGGCATCTGCCACGCTCATGGTGGGAAAAGCGCTGATGTTTCGAATTTGGCCGCCATTTGCCGACGCCATGGGCGCGACGAGTGCGAGGGCCAATGTGGAAAGCAATCCGAGCTTCTTCATGCCTATTCTCAGGACGGTTTCAGGAAGTTAAGAAGTGCGAGGGAGGCAATAACGTGCCTCCCTCGCGGCGTCTCTCGCCGTTAGCGAATGACGTTGACGGGGACGATTCGGCGGACGTTATCGCCGTCCGGAGTCGTCGCGATGATTTCGATCTTGTAGCTGCCTGGGGCAACTGATCGGTTGGCGTTGTCCTTCAAGTTCCAAGTAGCGCTGTTCTCTCCAGCGTTATCGGCACGGCCTCGGGTGACCGTGAAGATCTCCTTGCCGTTCGAACCGAGGACTCGGATCGTTGTGGTCGCTGCTGACGAGAGCGTGTAGTTGATCTGGAATGGACCCCCTGCCGCTCGGCCACCGCCTGTGCGATTCACGACGACGTTTCCGATGACCGCTCGGGTGACCCCGCCCAGTTCCATCTGAACCTTGAACTCTCGCGTGGCGCCAGCAGTGCCCGAGAAGGTGTAGCCGGACGAGCCGCGCATATCCTTCGACGTGTTCGTGGCGACATCCGTGATTCGGAATCGCACGTTCTTCGGCACCGTGCTCATGTTTGGCCAAGTGAGGTTCACTTCACCATCCTTGGTCGACTGAACGAAGACCTTGAACTCTTGGCGTCCACTCTTATCGCTGAGGTTTTGGGCAAGCCGAGTGGGCTGGCCGTTCAGCATTCCTTCTACGGAAACCGCGATTTCCTGAGTTGGGGCCATCGGAGGCTCCATCATTCGGAAATTGTTTGCCGTTTCGGTGTTGGGAACAACGCCGATGTAGTTCTGATCGTCGATCGAATGGTTGTTCCTTGCCACGAGTTGGAGTCGCCACTGCTTATCGCTTTGCGACCATCCCTCGGCAGCTCGGGTTGAACCAGGCAGCCCAGGCTCGAAGACCGGCGGGAAGCTGATCGTCAGATCGGCCGTGGTGTTCACGAACACCCAGTAAGCGGTGTTAGGAAGCATCTTGTCGCTGGACTTCTGCAGGAACTTGTACGACTGGGTCTGCGCATCCCAATAGGCAAGGAACGAGTTCACAATGCCTTGAGAAACAAGTTGGGCCCATGTTCGGCTGGTTTGCGGGTTGGAAGCGGAAACACCCGTGATCTGCCCGATCGTGATCGGATAGTTGTACGGATTGCCAATCAAGTTCCAACCGCTCTTCAACTGGATCGTGTAGCGACCCGAGTTGTCGTCGGGCAACGGAGGCGTATCCGGAGGAGTCGTCGGGCTTCCACCAAGCGGGTTGGTAATCGTCGCGCCGGTGTTGTTGATGATGAACACGCCGCGACCCCGGGCTGCGCTCGTGGAGAGCACGTAGCCGCGCAATTGCGGATCCCATTCAAACGCTTGGAAGTCCGTCGGCTGGCTCAGACCCAGAACCGTGGTCCAGGACGAGTCCGTGAAGATGAAGGGTGTGGTGATTGCGTTCGCAGTCGGATTGCCTCCTACATCGAACAGGCGATACCGAGGAGTCGCTGCAACCTGAACACGTCCCTTGATCTGCTTGGTTCCGCCGGGCGTGGAAGTGATGTCCACCGTGTACGGCAGGTCGCCGAACTCGATACCATCGGCTTCTACGTCAAAGCTCACATTTTGAATCTGTCTGGGTTGAACCTGAGACAGGGTCAATTGGCGGCTTCGGGTGGAAGTCGGAAATCCGACGAA
The DNA here is from genome assembly GCA_946478935.1 of uncultured Armatimonadota bacterium. The sequence continues at coordinate 1,366 of CAMLEL010000029.1, read as the reverse complement.
ATTCAATCCCGTCGGCAATGTCAGTTTGACCTTGACATCGTTTAGGATGAATCCAGAGTCGATATCCGAGTATCCACCAACGTTGTCGACGTGGACGATCACCGGGAATGGATTCTTGAAGAGTCCGTTCGTCTCGGTGCTGCCCGAACCGTCATCGTCCGTCGCAAGCATGTTCGGCGCGTCGACGACAGCCGTGTAGGGAAGCACATAGTTTGCTTCGCCCCACGTGCTTCGGAAGTAGTGCACGATCGTGCGCGTGCCGCCGGCGATTACCGTCTGCTCAGGGAACTTCTGAATGTAGGCCGAACCGGCGAACGTATCCGGAATGATCGCATCCGGGAAGTTGTTATCGCCACCGTCGGGCGCATTGAGCAAGAAGCCTGCCTTTCCAATGACAACCTCAGCTGCTTGCGTCGCGTCACTCTGACCCGTCGAAGGATTGGTTGTCGAAGGCGTGGGCCCGTTCTCAATCTTCAGGCCATACGGCGAAGTCTGACCAAAGTTAAAGCTGATGGTTGCCGGGACGTTGGATGGATCTTGATTCCGGATGATACGCCGATCAGTCAGAACGGGCTTTTGGCCCGGAACTGTGATATAGGGGAGTTTGTCCCCAAACGTCTGGCCGGAGAATTGGGCGCCGGTTGCAGGATCGGGTGTACCGGCGAACATCTCAATCCACTGCCCGAACCAGACTCCGACCGGACGGGTATCGCCCTCGTTCGTCATGGTCCATTGAATTCGAGATGCATCGCCGATGACATCGATGCGACATCGTACGCGAACGTTGTCGTTCACGGTCTCGGCATAGATGTACCGGTGGCTGGCACCCACGAAAGCTAGATTGAATGCGTTTTGGCCAAACAGCGTCTTCGTTCGAGCGCCGGAGGTTGGGTCCAACGTGTTGGTGGTAGCGTAACTCCACGCACCGCCGGGCGAAAGCGGCATTCCGAACGTCAACAGCAAGTTATCGTCGAATCCGGTTTGGGCCGAGCCCTGACTACCAACGGCGAATCCAATGCGCCCGCGGACGTTTGCGGTCACCGCGTTCGGCGCGAAACAGGGTCCATTAGCCCCGCCATAAGTGACCGTACCGACAAAGCCCATCGTGGCGCGCATCAATTCGTTCGCCACGGAGCCGATGCCATACGGGTTACTGTAGGGCGTATTGTTCTGCGGATCGATACAGATCTCCCATGTTTGAGCCTGCACTCCCGCCACCGAGATTGCGCCCAACATGAAGCTCCCCACGACCTTTCGAAGATTGCTGCTCATTAATTGCTCCTAGAATAGTTGTCCGCCTTGCCAATGCAAGGCGGACGAATGTCGATTTACGGGGCCGGTGGCGGCGGCGGCGCGGTCGGTCTCT
>CAMLEL010000028.1 GCA_946478935.1 uncultured Armatimonadota bacterium | reverse complement strand
GATGAGAATGGTGCTGATGTCGTAGATCGTTCCAAAGCCGTCACCGAAGAGCTTGTGAGCCAGATATGCCAAGGCCCGGCCATTGGCTTCACCACCCGGTTGGAACTCTTCAGCCGGGATCAGCAGAGTGGTGGCAAAGCTGCTGGTGAGGAGCATCACGCTCATGATGAGCGCGGAGGTGGTGAGAAGCTTCTGCGCGTTACGGATTCGGCCAGCGGGTCGCTCGGGATCATCGGTCGGATCGCCCTTCACCAACGGCATCACCACCACTCCAGTCTCAAATCCGGACAGGCCAAGCGCCAGTTTTGGAAACACGAGCAACGCGGCCACAATCAACATTGCCGGATTGCTGTGTCTCAGGCTGAGTGCATCGCGCCAATTGCCAATGTATTCTGGATGCATTGCAATCTGCGCGATGCTCCAGCCCACGATCACCAGGTTGAGCCCAATGTAAAGCGCCACCAGAGCGACGGCGATCCCGACCGCCTCCTTGAAGCCCTTCAGAAAGACAGCGCCAAGCGCCCCGAGCAGCAAGAAGGTAATGGGAACCTGTCGGCCCTGCAGCGCTTCGTGCAGGAATGGGTTTTCGATAATGTGGGCAGTGGCGTCCGCCGCCGAGAGGGTGATGGTGATGATAAAGCCCGTCGCAGCGAATCCAATGAGCGAGAGCACAAAAAGCTTGCCGCCCCAAAAGGGAAGGACTCGCTCCAGCATTGAGATTGATCCATCTCCGTGCGGGCTCTCCTTGGCGACTCGCTTGTACATGGGCAAGGCGCCGAAAAGCGTCAACAAGACCAAGACAAGCGTGGCAATTGGGGAAAGCGAACCGGCCACCAGGGCTGCAATACCAGGCTGGTATCCCAGAGTTGAGAAGTAGTCGACTCCCGTCAAACACATGACCTTCCACCAGGGATGGGTCGGATGGGGCTCACGCTCCTGTAGGTGGGGCCCGTCTGGCTCGCGAATATGACCTGCCAAAAGCCATCGCTTGAAAGCGCTGGGTCGGCGTTGAATGAGCTCGCTTTGGCTAGTCATGAGTTCGATGCGGTGAACCGTGCGTAAGTCTGGCGCATTCCGGCCCTGGAGTGCAAAAGGAATTTGTAAGGTATTGGCATTCGCGGCCGCGAACGGCTGCGATCCAAGCAATCCATTCGCTAAGCAATGAGATGGTTGAGAGAGCCCAAATCGCGGTCAAACCGTGCCTCGCCAATTCGAGACAGTTACTTTGCGTTAATCCGAGTCTTTGGCGGTGACGTCCCACAGGCGGACCAACTTGTCCTGCCCTCCTGCCGCCATGAACTTGCCGTCGGGGCTAAACGCCACGCAAGAAACAGGGCGCGAACTCGCCTCGATTCGGACGTTGCCAATACCTTTCGCCGCATTCCAGAGTCCGACGGTTCCATCCCGCGAGCCGCTCGCAATCAGCCAGGAGTTGGGATGGAAAGCCAAGGCTTCAATGGGCTTGGTATGACCGTACACCATCTTTTCCATCACACCATCGCTCAGGCGAAAAACACGGATCGACAGGTCGACGGCGGCAACAGCCAGATACCGCGCGTCGGGCGAGAATGCAAGAGCGGTCACCGTCGAACGTACTTGCCGAATCGTGTGCATCGTGGTCCCGGTTTCGCCATTTAAGATGCAGACCGTAGCATCCGCCGAGCCCGTCGCCAAGTATTTTCCGTTTGCCGACCAGGCCACCGCGGTCACCGCGTCGGAGTGGTCCACCTTGCGATAGCGGATTTTGCCGTTGTGGGTATCGCAGACCGAGAGCGTATGATGTAGCGATCCGGTCGCCAGGGAGTTGCCATCGGGGCTGATCGAAAGGCAGGACACCCACTCTTCGTTCGAGGCCTTCCAAGACTCAACTCGTCTGCCGTTCAGATGCCAGAAGCTGATTTGAGATTCGGCGCTGCCGGCCGCAACCAACCTCTCTTCCGGAAATGCTTTCAGTACGGAGATCACGCCGTTGTCCAGTTTCATCCGCCGCTCTGGAGTTCCCGCATCGGACCACCAGATCATTTCGTTGTCGAAGGCGCTCGAAATCAGTTGCGCGGTGTCTGGGGTGAAGCCCACTGCATAGACCGGGGTCAGGTGAGCCTTTAGCCGGCCCTTGAGCTTGACCACGACGGGCTTTCGAAGGTCATTCCTTGGCCCGGCCTCGGCGTCCAAACCTCCGCCGCGTAGGAGCGCATCATATTCGGACCGCCGCGCCGGATCCATGAGCGTTTGAAATGCCTCATTGATCCGCGCCATGTTCTCATGGGCAAGGGGATCGGCGCTGACGTCGGGATGGTGCTTTTGAGCCAGACGGCGATAGGCTTTTCGCAGCGTCTCTTGCTCCGCATTCGGGCCAACTCCCAAAATGTCGTAATAGGTAGCGGTCAGGGTCTTCAAGTCGTGGTCCGATCTGCCAAAGGTCCAGGCAGCAAACCTCTATTTTACTTGTCCGGGAGGGATCAGGGCAACCTGGCAGGACCTTCCTAACGCGGTTCGCCCGGAGGAAAAAATTGCCTCCACGCAAAGGGTGGAGGCATTGCCATCATTTCGATCCTCTTCTCGGAATCTCGGTTTTGGGGAATGAACTTCCGTATGAAGAGTTTTGAAGTGTCGCCGTTAAATCGCTGTTAAGCATCCCCGCGAATTAGGCCCAACAACTCAGTGGTCTTGGATTCCATCAATGCTTTGTCCCCGCGAGACTCCACATTCAAGCGGATAACCGGCTCCGTGTTGGAGCCTCGAAGATTGAAACGCCAATTGGGGTACTCCACGGATAGACCGTCCAACTTGTCGATCTTTCCGTCGGCATAGTGCTGCTCCACCTTTTCGAGAGTCGCTGCGACGTCTGCAACGCTTGAGTTGATCTCTCCAGAGCAAGGGTAGTTCTGAATCATCTCGTCGACCAAGCCTCCAAGGGTGCGACCCGTTTGGGAAACGAGCCGGGCAATGAGCAGGAAGGGGATCATGCCGCTGTCGCAATACCAGTGGTCCTTGAAGTAGTGGTGGGCGCTCATTTCCCCACCATATGTGGCGTCCTGGGCTCGCATCTTTTCCTTGATGAAGGCATGCCCACTCTTGCACACCACGGCTTTGCCGCCCAGCCGCTCGACGATTTCCAAGGTGTTCCAAGTCAGCCGAGGATCATAAATGATCGTGTGATGCGGTTCCTTTTGCAGGATCGCCTGGGCAAGAAGTCCGACAATGTAATAGCCCTCAATGAAGACTCCGCGCTCGTCGAAAAAGAAGCAGCGGTCGTAATCTCCGTCCCAAGCGACCCCGAACGCATACTCGCCCTTTTGAAGGGCCTCCTCAGTCATCGCGCGCGACTCTTCCAATATTGGATTTGGGACCCCGTATGGAAAATGCCCGTCTGCCTCCGAGCGGATTTGGTCGACGTTCAGAGGGATGCGCGGTAGGAGGTGGTTCAACGCCAAACCGGCTGCTCCATTTCCAGGGTCGGCCAGAATTTTGAGCGGCTTCACTCCCGTCAAGTCGACAACCTTGAGCAGGTGCTCGACAAAATCCTCATAGCAGTCTTTGTTTTCGATGTGGCCGTTGCCAGTAGGAATGGGCCGCGACTCCACATAGGTCGCCGTCAGCTTCTCGATTTCCTTTAATCCGGTATCGCCTGAAATGGGTCGGCTCTGCGACCGCACCATTTTCATGCCGTTGTACTCCGGCGGGTTATGGCTGGCCGTGATCATGATCCCGCCATCCAGTTCGTAAGCGGCGGTTGCGAAATACACCATTTCGGTCCCGATCATGCCGAGATGCATGACATCGACACCGGCATCATTCAATCCCTGGGCCAGGGCCCGATACAGGTCCGGTCCGCTGAGCCGAATGTCGTATCCAATGCAAACCTTTTTCGGCAGAATCTGGTGGGCGTAAGCTCGACCGATGGCGTAGGCAATTTCAGGGTTGAGTTCGCCCGGCACCTTGCCGCGCACGTCATAAGCTTTGAAGCAAGCAAGATACTGGCCCATTGGACGCTAGTTTAGACGATTCACGATCACGGATCGTCATCCGATCGCATCCTGGGCGGCCCGCGCAGACGTCATGCCCGGCGAGAACGTAGAATAAGGATATGTCCACCCTGTTCGACAAGGTCTGGGATCGCCATGTGGTGTCCGAGCTGCCCGGAGGAGGCGCCCTGCTGTACATCGATCGCCACCTTGTACACGAAGTTACGTCGCCGCAGGCATTCGACGGTCTCCGGGAGCGCAATCGCAGTGTGCGTCGCCCCGATCTTACTTTCGCAACCGTCGATCACAATGTTCCGACCGATGGACGGGAGATCGACGAAGAGTCGCTGAGTGGCAAGCAACTCGTGGCGCTGGCCAAGAATGCGAAGGAGTTTGGCGTTCCGCTATACGGATACGGCCACGAGAAGCAGGGGATTGTTCACATTATTGGTCCGCAACTCGGAATCACCTTGCCGGGACTGACTATCGTCTGTGGAGACAGCCACACCTCGACCCACGGAGCCTTTGGCGCTCTCGCATTTGGAATCGGAACGACGGAAGTCGAGCACGTTCTTGCCACGCAGACTCTTCGAGCGAGCGGCAAGGCAAAGTCGATGGGCATCCGAATCGATGGTGAGATACCTGTCGGTATCACTGCCAAGGACATCATCCTTGCCATCATCCGCAAAATTGGAGCCGGAGGGGGTACCGGCTTTGTGGTGGAATACTTTGGAGAAGCCATCCGGCGACTGCCCATGAGCGGCCGCATGACCATCTGCAACATGTCGATCGAGATGGGCGCCCGGGCAGGCTTGATCGCTCCCGACCAGACCACATTCGACTACATCGCTGAAGGAGATCGGCCCTTCGCACCCAAGGGCGCCGACTTTGATGCCATGGTGGAATCCTCGCGTGAACTAAAAACCGACAGCGAGTCGGACTATGACCGGCTCGAGGTTTTGGACGTCAGCCATCTGAAGCCACAAGTCACATGGGGGACAACCCCGGCGATGACCATCGACATCGACCAGACCATTCCTGAACCGCGCGACGCAGGCGAAGAGCGAGCCCAAAAGTACATGGGACTGAAGCCGGGAGACCGGCTCACGGAAACTCCCGTCAACACCGTTTTTATCGGCTCCTGCACCAACTCGAGAATTGAGGATCTGCGGGAAGCCGCCCAAGTTGTGCGCGGTAAGCATGTTGCGGATGGCGTGCGTGCGATGGTCGTGCCCGGAAGCGCAGCAGTCAAAGCCTTGGCGGAGGAAGAAGGTCTGGATCAGGTATTCCGGGAAGCCGGTTTTGAGTGGCACCGGGCCGGATGCTCCATGTGTCTGGGAATGAACGGTGACATACTCCGCCCTCAGGAGCGCAGCGCGTCCACCAGCAACCGACCCTATGAAGGTCGTCAGGGTCCTGGCTCTCGAACGCATCTGGTCAGCCCGGCCACCGCAGCGGCAACGGCCTTGGTTGGCAGGTTTTCACCAGCACAGCAGTAGGGGCTCACGTACCCACCGCTCGTGTGGGTCGGGTACAATCCGCTGTCAAACTGATTAAGACGAATAGAAGCCATGAAAAGGACTTACCAACCCAATAATCGCCACCGGAGCAAGACGCACGGATTTCGGATCCGTATGCGCACGACCGACGGCCAGAACACCCTCAAGCGACGCCGAGCCAAGGGTCGCCACAAGATTTCTGCGTAGACCCGGACTCAGCAAAGCGCGATTCGATGCCGTGTTCAAGCTGGGCCGTCGGGTCGCAACTGAACATTTCAGACTTTCAGCAGACCGGGGAGCAGGCGGTTTGGGAATCGCCACCTCGAAAAAAATCGGCTGCCACGCACGGCGGAACTGGGTCAAAAGACGGATTCGGGAAAGTTTGACTACGATGGACCGACACCTGCGATCAGACTTGGACTACATCGCGATCGCAACCCCGAACGTAGTATCGATGAGCTTTGAGGAAATGAAAGCCGAGCTCGCCGACGCCGTCGGCCGGATGAATCAGAGATGGGCAGACGAATTGGAATCTTCTTGATTCGCCTCTATCAGAAAACCACGAAATGGATGCCGCCAACCTGTCGATACACGCCAAGCTGTTCTCACTACACACTTCAAGCAGTGGAGAAATATGGCCTGCTTAAGGGTTCTTGGATGGGATTCAAACGCATTTGCCGCTGCGGACCCTGGCACCCTGGCGGCCACGATCCCGTCCCCTAGATTTTCACACTCAAAATTCCAGACTCCCAACTAGATTTAATGTCCCGTCCCGCCCCCACTCCAAAACAAAACTTTCTGCAGACTCTGTTGATCGTCACCACGGTCTTCCTGGGCATGCAGTTGTTCTGCAATCGTCCTCAACAGACAGACACCAGATCCCGAGAGCAGATTCTGACGTCGCTCAAGACTCTGAACTCCCAGATCAAAGACATTTCGATCGTTCAAGAGCAGGGTAAGTACCAGCAGCGAATCAACGAAGATCTTAAAACAAAGAAGATCGACGCCAAGGAAGCTGAAAAGCTGAAGTTTGAAGCGGCCGTAATCGTCGCCGATGCCCAGCTCAAGGCCGCGGTCATGCGCAATGATGCGAGCCGTCTGCGCACTGCACAAATGGGTCTGAATGGGATTGATCGCGCCAACGCCGAGAATCCGGTTTGGACGGATACGATTGTCCCCGTTCCCCCGGCGCAGATTCAGCCAGAACGCTTTGGCTGGTCGGAGTGGAAGGGCCCTGAGATCACCCAGCGTGTCGTCACCGAGCTTTCGAGTCGTAACAAGAACGAACTGGTCTGGGGATTCCTTCCCGGTGGCTATGCATTCATCGATGCCCTGGTCAAGATTACTGGGTCGGTTCCCGGATTCAGTTACTGGTTCGCTGCCTTCCTGCTTGCTCTCGTAGTCCGCGCCTTGATTTACCCGCTTGCGCAAAGACAGCTGATGTGGGGCCGACAAATGTCGCAGTTGGCTCCGATGATGAAGGAAATCAAGGAGAAATACACTCCTCAAGAGTCCCAGATGAAAATCATGGAGCTCTATCGGGAGTACGGAATCAACCCGATGGCTGGATGCGGTCCCGCGCTGGTGCAGATGCCGCTGTTCCTCTTTGTGTACCAGTGCATGCTGTACTACCAGTTCGAATTCCAGAAAGGAACATTCGCCTGGATTAACCCAACCACCAGCGCTGCCACAAACGGATTTATCGCACCAAACCTGGGCCAAGTCGACGTGATTCTGATCGTTCTTTACGGAATCTCGCTTTGTGCCTCCACCCTGCTGCAGCCAGTCAGTGACCCAACCCAGGTCAAGCAGCAGCGAATGATCGGCCTCAGCTTTGCGATCCTGATGCCGATCTTTATGCTTTTGGGCTTCTTCCCAGTTCCGGCGGCCTTTGTCCTTTACTGGACATTCACCAACGTTTTGGCAACCGCACAGTCTCTGCGCGCTTACCGATTGCCGATGCCGCCGCTGGTCAAAGTGAACACGGCTGCCGGCGGTACCTATCCCCAAAAGGGCGGATTCTGGGCAAAGCTCCAGGAGCAGGCTCGTCAGGCGCAAGAGGCTCAAGGCGATCAGAAGCATGGTTCGACCAACGGAACATTAACGGGCAGCACCGGTGCCCCCGCCAAACACAAGCCGAAGAAGAGGAAGTAAATATCGGGATCATTTGAGAGTTTACGTGCCGTTGTTAGCCATAATTGTGAGGTTCACAATTGCAACGGGTCGCGAAGACCGCTTGAATGGCCCGGCAAATTAGAGGATTTATGCAATCAATTGAAATCACTGGAAAGTCGGTCGAAGAGGCCACCAAAGCCGCTGCCGGCAAACTGGGAGTCTCTGAAGATCAGTTGACGGTTACGGTCTTGGAAGAGACCAAAGGTCTTTTTGGAAAAAGCACGGTGCGGGTTCGCGCCGAGATGAAGACGGCTGAAAAGCCCGAACCTGCAAAGGCCACCAACGGCAAAGCAGAAACGGAGGAAAAGCCCGTCAAGAAAGCCCGATCCAAGCCGGCAAAGAAAGAAGAGCCTGCTGAGGTCGAGCCTGCCACGGAAGTCACCGAAGCCGCTATCAGCGAGCCAGAAGTCTCCGCGACGATGGAGGATGGCGCCCGATTTGTTGATCTGATTCACGACTTGGTCCAGAAGGCGGACCTAGAAGTAACCGCAAAGGTGACTCAAGCCAGCGGCCGATACGTAAATATCGAGTTGGATGGCAAAGACGTCGCCTACCTGGTAGGTAAGCATGGGGAAGTCCTCAACGCCTTGCAATATCTGGTGAACATCATTGCTGGCCGGTCGTTCGGAAATGGCGTCCGCGCGACGATCGATGGGAATCATTACCGAAATCGGCGCGAACAGCAGCTGACTGCTCATGCCCAGCGCGTCGCCGATGAAGTCAAGAAGCGTGGCGAAGAGGCCGTTTTGGATGCTCTGCCCGCTTTCGAACGACGCATCGTCCATAAGGCGCTCAGCGAATACGAAGGTGTTGCGACCTATAGTGAAGGTGAAGAGCCCAACCGCAGAGTCGTCATCGCACCCGCGGAATAACTCCGCAGGAGCGACACTCTTGTCGCACAGATTCTACGCTGGCAGTTCCTTGCCCCGCGTCTCCGGCGCGAGGGCGATTGCAATCAAGCCAAAGGCATAAACTCCCGCCGACAGCAAGAACCCGGCCCCGATCGATTTCGACTGCCCGATCACGATCCCGATCACGATCGGCATGCCGATCGCGAACACTCTGCCGACGTTGTAGGCCATACCAGCGCCGGTCGCTCGTACCCGTGTCGGAAACAGCTCAGGAAAGTACAGGGCCAGCGCTGCGGAGATGCCAATTGCGAAGAAATTGATCACCGGGAGAAGCCAGAGCAGCGTTGCGTAGTCCACGCCGAACTTGGCTACAGCCACAACGGCGATCGGCGTCAAAGCAAAGAAAGTGGCGATGGTCCGCTTCCGCCCAAAACGTTCGCACAACCAAGGCACCAGCAAGACGCCGAGCAACGTTCCGGTGTGCGAGATCAAGATGCCATAGCTCTTGCGCTCAGCGATCGTCGCTTTGTCGAGCGAGGCGTTTGCTGCGTCCAAGAGGTTGGGAGCCCAAAACGTGGCGGTGCCCGCTCCCGTAACGACAACGGCGCCAATGACCATCGCAATGAGGGCATTTCGCCGCAATGCAGGATTGGACCAGAGCTCGGCGAGCGGGCTCGCCGAGCGTGCCTCGGACTTTTGAGTGCTCTCAGGTTCTCTGATGAAGTACCGGATTCCCACACATATCGCGGCCGGGGCCAATCCCACCAGATACATTGCGTGCCAGGAATAGTTCTTCAAAGGTATCTGAGCCAGCGCGGCCAAAGCAGGACCAAACGCCGCCGCGCTTTGGAGCATCGCCGCCGCAAGGGCCCTTGCCCGGTTGGGCATCACCTCGGCGACCAAAGCCGCCCCAGCTGCCCATTCGCCTCCGATGCCAAGGGCAGTAACAAATCGCGCAACGCCCACCTGCCAAGGCTCAGTGCAAAGAACGGTCAAGCCGGTAAAGAGGCTGTAGACCAAGATGGTCAACGTTAGCGTTCGCGTGCGCCCCCATCGATCCGCGAGTATTCCAAATATCAGGCCGCCAATGGCCCAACCCGCCAAGAAGATGCCTTGGATCCACCCTTCCACCGCCGTGCCCCGCTCGGCGTAGGCGGCTTCGCCCATCATCTCCTTGAGCATCGGCGTCTTCGTGAAGTTGAAGATGGCTGCATCAAAGACGTCGAACACCCACCCCAGCCAGGCGACGAGCAGGATGGTCCATTGATACTTGGTAAGGCGGGGGAACCAGGAGCGACCGTCGTCGGACATTTGGCGTTGGTTATAGCAGGTTTGGCTGTGACCGGGGGCCCTGCGAGTTGGAAGGATTGCCGTAACATGGAGCCAGCCATGACTCGCAAGAACCTGTTTTGGAAAAAGCTGAGTTTGTTGGAGGTGCTGCTGCTGTGCATCATGCTTTTTGCGCTCGCGGCAATCCTATTCCCGGTCTATACCGGCGGCGGATACACACCCGGACCGGCAACCCATTGTCTCAGCAATGTCAAGCAACTGGCTCTCATGCAAATCATGTATTCCGCCGACTACGACGACCGCTTTCCCCTCCGCGACAATTGGATGGATTCGACCAAGGAATATCGGAAGGGTGACGACATGCTGCGTTGTCCTTCCTTTTCCTGGGACGAAAGTTCGCCCAAGAACCAATACGGATACGCTATGAATCAGGTCATGTCCGGCGCCAAGGCTACGTCGCCGTCGGCAGACATGCCGCTTTTGTTTGATTCTATAAACCTTGCTCGTAATGCCTCCGGCACCCTCGACAGCCTCCCTGACCCCGCACGGCACAATGGAAAGAACACGATTGGCTACGCTGACGGGCATGTAAAGCGCATGCCCAACGACGATAAAGTAGCGCAAGTCCGCTAGTAATGGTGGAGCAACATTCTGTCACCGACAACCCGTCTTGACAAAGAAATGGAATCATTGCCGCTTAAACATATTCTTGCGCTATGTTTTGCTGGCGTGCTGATTGCATGCGCAGCCCGAAAGACTCCGACTTTCGTTCGGCGAGACCCTTGTTCGACTAATCTGAAGCAATTGACAACGGGCATGATGATTTACGCTGCGGATCACGACAATAGGCTTCCGATCAAATCGAATTGGGTCGACTCGACGAGTCGCTATGTGAAGAATCCGGATTGCTATGATTGTCCGCTCGGAAAAACGGCCACACCCACTTTTCACTACGGATATGCGTTTCATGAATTCCTTTCTGCCGCTGCATATCCGAGTGATCCGAAAGTGCTCTTCTTTGAATCAAAAAAGACGCACCGCAACGCCTTTGGAACGCTTCGCGACCTTCCTCGGCCGCCCAGGCATGGTTCGGTAAATCTCTACGTTTACACGGATGGCCGCATCAAATACATCCGGTAATCTCAACCGGAAATGGCGAACCTTAACAAGGGTTGGTATCGCTTCGTCAATTGGCTTGTCAGAACCGTTTTTTTTGGACTCATCACGGGCGGACTGCAGTCCATCAACCGTCAGAACGTCCCCAAAAGTGGAGCCGTGATCATTGCGCCAATCCACGTCAGCCACCTCGACCCTCCGGCAACTGCCTGTGCGATGCCGCATCGCTGCCTGCGCTTCATGGCGAAAGAGGAACTGTTCAAGGGAATCTTCGGAAAGATCATCGCCAGCGTCGGCGCATTTCCAGTTCACCGAGGCGAAGGGGACACTGAGGCAATTCGGAAGTCGATCGAAATGCTCAACCAGGGCGAAGCTCTGCTGGTTCATCCCGAAGGCACGCGAGGCGATGGAGTCAGGATGCTCCCGATCAACAAGGGAGTCGCGATGCTCGCCAAACGCACCGGTGCACCCGTGATCCCAGTTGCCATCGTTGGCTCAAGCATCGTCATGCCCCGGGGGAAGGCAAAGCGAAAGCGGCACAAGATCAAAGTGGTGTTTGGTGAGCCGTTTACCTTCGCTGAAATTGCCCAATCCGCGACTGACAAGTCGGCGCGTGACCTTTTCTGCGATGTTCTGGCCGAGCGAATTCGCGAATTATGCGTCGCGAATGGATTTCCAATTTTGCCTTCCGACTCGACCGCCGAAATCAGAACTTGACGGAAATCTGGGCGCCCACAAGTACGTCGTTCGTATCGAAAATCGCTCGAATCCCGATGTCGGATGTGGGCCGAATCTCAAGTCCTGCGTTGATGCGCATGCCGTTGAACTCAGCCATGAAGCGAACGTAGTCGGTAAAGGGCAGCATGACACCGACAAACGGTGAGTTCACAGCGCCAAAGTAGGCCCCAATGGTGATTTCCGCCGGTATGAGGCCGCTCACGGAGTCGGCAAACCCTTCCCGCGTGGTGATTGCCAGGAAGTACCGACGACCGTCCCGGCTCACTCCCAACACATCCTGAACTCCAAAACTGATGCCCGGTCCGATGCCGATGATCGGTGGAATGTAGTTGTATGCGACGTCGAATGAGTTGCGGAGCCTACGTCCTTCGAACTTCTCGCCCGTCAGTTGGGCGTCGATCGCATTCGTGATCCCGGCCCCAATGTAGTATCGGCTGCTGCGATTTCGCGATTGCTCCCAGAGTCCTTCTAACTTGACGGTATCGAGTTTGATCTTGGTACCTGTGGGAATCGTGATTAGCCGGTCTGCAAATGCAAAGCTTGAGAGACCAAGAACGAAGACCGGTAAAAAGGCGCGCACGGGTTACTTTACTTGAAGTCGGTTAAGAGGGTTCGAGTTGGCCTATAAGCCGGATTCTGTATTTGTATGGCGATTTATCTACGCGGCCAACCCGGACGGTCCACGGGCCGTATCAACCCGTCCCTATTTGGCCTTGCTTCCAGTGGGGTTTGCCCACCCGAGACGTTACCGGTCGGGCCGTGAGCTCTTACCTCGCGATTTCACCCTTGCTCCTGGGCGCGTGGCCTGGTCAGCGGTATGTTTCTGTTGCACTTTCCGTCGGGTCGCCCCGCCCTCGCTTACACGAGGCACTGTGCCCTGTGAAGTCCGGACTTTCCTCCCCGACGAATCGGAGCCGCCATCCGGCCAACTCGAAAACTAAGTATATCGGTCCGTACGCATGAAACCCGGTGATATGATGAAAGCGTTTCCCTTATTAGGGATTTTTGAGGATGCGAGCCGATAGTTCACATGAAGCCCAGTTGCGATCAGCAAGGCAGTTGGCGCTTCACTTAAGGCAAAACCCCGAAGATGCGCAACGCGCCCCCGAGGAGTTGGCCCAGCAATTCGGGTTACCTGCCACATTTGTATCGAATGTGCTTAGCGGGGTGCAAGGTCGTTCGCGCAAGGCTGAACCCTGGTTCCCAAAGATCG
>CAMLEL010000027.1 GCA_946478935.1 uncultured Armatimonadota bacterium | reverse complement strand
TTGGCGAGCGCTGACACTGGAGGCACGATCTCGATGATCCTGCCGCAGGGCCAATCCCCAATCACTGCCATGAGTCAGATTGAATTGGTGAAGGTGATGAGCGACGCCCAGGCGACGATCGTCATCGATGAGAAGACCGGAACCATCGTTTTCGGAGCGAATGTCAAGGTGGGCCCTGCAGCAATTGCCCAAGGGAGTCTCAACGTTCGAATCGATACGATCTTTGATGTCAGTCAGCCAGCGCCATTCTCGAAAGGTCAGACCGTCATCGTGCCCAACTCAGCGATCACGGTGGACGAGAAGACGGCTCAGGTCGCCACGCTCGCCCCAAACACGACTGTCCAAGACTTGGCGAAGATGTTCCAGGCTCTCCAATTGAAGCCCAAAGACATCATCTCGATTCTCAGGGCCCTGAAGACACAGGGCGCCCTCAAGGCGAGGATTATCTCTCAATGAGCATCGATATTCAAGGCATCGGAAAGGCCGTCCAAACCGGCAAAGCCGCGAGCATCGAACTCGAAAAGCTCAAGAAGGCAACGGACGGATTTGAAGCAATTTTCCTCAAGAAGCTATTCAGCCAGATGCGCTCCACGATCAAAGAGACGCAGTTCGGCCAAACCTTTGGCAAGGAGATTTACAACGACATGTTCGATGAAGCGATGGCCAATGCTGCCGCCAAGTCGGAAACTCTCGGCTTGGGCGACTTGCTCTACAAGCAATTTGCGCCACGAGTGATCGCTCGAGCAGGGCTGCAAAACCAATTGACGCGTGGGCAAGGAGCCCATGGGAAATCGACAGAAGGTGAAAAACCATGAAAACAAGAGAACTTCAACAACTATGGTGGGATTGGCTGGGTACGTCCGAGCGACTCCTCCGGTCCATGTATGAGCAAACGGCGGCGTTGACCCTGCGGGATGTCGCCCGGGTGGAACGAATTCAACCCGAACTCGACCAGCACATGGAGCGACTTCGAGAGCTGGATATCCAAGCTGTGACGCTTGCCAAAAAGCTGGCCGAGGATTTTGGGGTGGAACCCAGTCTTCGAGGCTTGGTCAGCGTGCTTGAAAAAGCCGAAGCACAGACTCTGCAGGGACTCGGAAACCGTGTGACAGTAGCGGCGCGAAACGTTCAGGACGTGCTCAAGAAGAATCAGATGCTGATTGAGAATGAAATGACCTACATCAATGGATCAATGACCCTGGTGGCAAAGGCAGCAGTCCAAGCAAGCGGTCCTTTCGTCGGTTCACGAACCGATTCCATCCTCGTCGATCAGGCGGCTTAAGGGAGAAATCGATGGCGGGGACTTTTCACGGGATCAATATGGCTTCGAATGCCTTGCGGGCATTCCAGCGAGCGCTGGACGTCACCGGGCACAACATTTCGAATGTCAACACGGTCGGTTACTCTCGGCAGGCGATTGAGTTCAAGGAGAACGATCCGACTCGATTTTGGAGCGGAGGGGTTCATGCCCTTGGCAATGGTATTTCGATCTCTTCGATCAATCGTATTCGCGACGCATTCCTTGAACAGCGGAGGCTGGTGGCCAACGCTGATACCGGAAAGTTCCTGGGTATGTCGGAAGGGCTTAAGAGCATTGAATCCCTCTATTTGGAGCCGGGCGGAAGCGGAATCGCCGATGCGATGGACAAGTTCTTCAACGCTTGGTCGGCACTTGCTTCCAATCCGAATGAGCCTGCCGCCCGAATGCAGGTGCAGCAGGCAGGTTCGACACTTGCTGCGCGTATTCGTACGACCCATCAGAGCCTGCAGAGCCAGTTGGACTACACGACCGAGGCCGTAACCGCGACCCTCCAGCAAGTTCAGAATCTGTCTCAGCAGGTTGCGGATCTGAATGGTCAGATCCGTCAAAAGCAAGCTGAAGGGATGGAGCCGAACGATCTCAAAGATCTTCGCGACCAAACCCTGCGCGAACTTGGACAGCTAGTAGATATCCACACCTATGAACAGCCGGACGGTACCGTAAACGTCTTCATGAACCAGCTCACGCTGGTGGATAGTGCGGGCGCTGTGCCAACGCCGATGTCTTTCGATACGGCGACGAACACAATTTCGGATGGTTCGGGAACATTTGATGTTCGAAGCGGCAAGTTGCGCGCACTTTTCGAGACGGCCGAACAGCTTCGTGTCTATCAAGGCAATCTGGACGATTTGGCCAATAACCTGAGAACGCAGGTCAATTCCATCCACACCACGGGAATGAATCCATTGGGTGCGACTGGAGTGCGATTCTTCAACGATTCGGCGCCCCAATCGGGAGCAATTGATTTCGAGCTTGATCCAGCCGTTCTAACCGATCCGCAAGCCATCGTCAGCAGCGTTTCAGGAGCGACCGGAGATGGAGGATTGGCACTCTCGCTGAGTCGACTTCGAGATCAGGCGCAAGGTGCGCTGGGTGGTCGCACGTTCAATGGATACTTCCAGGACATGGTGTCGGACGTCGGACGGCGTGCCCAGTATTGGGAGGCCCAGGTGTCGACGCAGCGAGCCATGAACGAGCAGATCGACAGCCAGATCCAAGCGGTTAGCGGGGTGTCGCTTGATGATGAGATGGC
This sequence comes from uncultured Armatimonadota bacterium, assembly GCA_946478935.1. The sequence continues at coordinate 10,401 of CAMLEL010000027.1, read as the reverse complement.
AAACATGCTTCGGTTTCAACGGAGCTACCAAGCGGCAGCAAAGGCCCTCGCCATTTTCGATCAAGCAACCGAAGATTTAATTAACATGATCCGCCGCTAGTCGGAGGCTAACTCATGAGAATCAGCACTTCTTACCAATTTGAATCCTACGCCGGTGACATCCGCTTGGCGCAGGAACGATTGGCAACTGCCGGCAAGCAGGTTAGCACCGGTAAGCGCATTCACCGGCCAAGCGACGACCCCCTTGGAGCCGCCCGAATTCTGAATATGCGCAAGTACCGAGCGGCAACCGAGCAGTATACGGCGAACCTCCGTGTTGCCAAGGGTGTCTTGGGATACACCGAGGAAAGCTTGGGCAGTCTTCACGACGGAATCAAGCGAGCCTATGCCTTGGCCGTTCAAGGCGCCAACGGTTCCACCGACCAAACCGCGCGCAACGCAATGGCCCAGGAAGTGGCCGACATCCAGGCGAGACTCGTCCAGATTGGCAACTCGAGGGGCCCTTCTGGGCAGTACCTGTTCGCCGGTCAAGCCAATAGTTCGGCTCCATATTCGGTCTCGGGAAGTGGCATCACCTACAGCGGTGATCTGAATCCGGTCGTCGTGGAAGCAAGTCCGACCGAAACGATGACGATCAACACGGTTTCAGAGCCGATGTTCTCGACGATTTACAACCAACTTGAGACGTTGAAATCCAATCTGCTTGGGGGGAACGTGGGCGCCATTAGCGGGGTGAGCATCACCGAGATGCAATCCGCAATGGGAGCCTTGAACCGTGAGCGAGGCACTGTTGGAACCAAGCTTCGGCAAGTTGAAGAATATAGTAACCAGTACACCAAGAGGGTGGACGACCTAACTGCGGGAATATCGGACATAGAGGACGTCGATGTCTCCCAAGCGATTATGAACTACCAACTGGCGCAGACCGCGTATGAAGCGGCGCTAAGGGTGGCTAGCCAAGGCTTCGAGTTAAGCCTTATGGACTTCATACAAGGTTGATCTTCCTATGACTTTAACAAACACTAGGTTTGGCGAAATTGAGTATTCCGCCGACGATGTCATCACGTTCACCGACGGCCTGATTGGCTTTCCCGGCGCGAACACGTTCCTCTTGTTAAACCACAAGCCGAACACTCCGTTCCGCTGGCTGCAGTGCCTGGACGAGACGTCTTTGTCGTTTTTGGTGGCCTTTCCCGAACTCTTGGTTCCAGGTTACACACCCGAGATTGAAGACGGAGTTGCCAATGAGCTCGAACTCCAAGAAGAAACTCCAAAACTCTTGTTAACGACGGTGTCGATTCCATCCGGCAAGCCGGAAGACATGACCACCAATTTGCTCGGGCCGATCATCATTAACGGCGCAACGATGCAAGCGAAGCAGGTGATCTTGTCGGACGAGGCGTATACTGTTAAACACCGGGTATTCGCGACGACCGAGCGCGCAGCGGAAAGAGTGGCGGCCTAAGCTGGTCGAGACTTGGTTTCGTGACCGGCCACGGAGGGCTTGTCGAGCATGCTGGTGCTCACTCGAAAACTACATCAGAGCATTGTAATTGGAGATCAGATCGAGGTCGTCGTACTAGAGGTGCGTGGCGAACAGGTCCGGCTCGGAATCAAGGCGCCAAAGGACGTGTCGGTTCATCGTAAAGAGATTTACGAGCAAATCCAGGAGGAGAACAAGGGCGCCTCGAACGTTCGAATGGAGGATGTACCCGGGGATTAGCCACACCCCATGAATCTCAAAGAGCGCTATCGACCGATCGCAACAGCCTCAAACATATTGGTGATCAGCAGCTTCGCCGTAATGGTGTTGCTGCTGATGGCCAACCAGGGGCTGCTGTTGATCAATGTCGCCATCGGTTCCGCCATCCTTCTGATCGGAAACATGCTCTTCGTGGCATCAGGCGTCCTGACGCCCGGACTTGTGCCCGAGGGCAAGATCGTTTTCCCGCTGAATTTGACGCTTCCGCTGGTATTTTCGACGTGGTGTGGCGTCGTTGCTTATTTGACGTGGCGAATTGGTAATCCATTGGAGCCCACGATCGAGATATTCCGCCGCTTCGCCAATCTCTTCGAGGCAATGGACTTGATCTGGTTTCCAATCGTGCAATGTGCGGTGCTGACAATCGCCGCGGTTGCCAATGCCAGGGCTCAGGGCGAGAGCGTGGATCCGGCTTGATGCAGGTTCACTTTGGTGAAGAACTTCTCAGAGCCGAGTGGTCCGATGCGGTGGGTTGTCTCGGCACCTTCGACGGCGTCCATTTGGGGCATCAGCGGGTGATCGGTATTGCAGTTGACCGGGCCAAGGAGCGGGGACTGCCGTGCGTTTTGATCACATTCGATCGGCATCCGGCGGCCGTATTGGCTCCCGAAAAGTGCCCAAAGGCGATTGCTCCCTTGTCGTCCAATTTGAAGCAGTTTGAGCGGCTTGGTGTTTCTGTAGCTCTCATTCTGCCATTCACGTTGGCATTGAGCGAAACGTCCGCCCAAGCGTTCCTCGACAATGTTTTCATCGGGGAAGCAAAGACTCGCCATCTGGTAGTGGGCCACGATTTCGCCTTTGGCAAGGGCCGCGAGGGAACGACAGCTTGGTTGCAAGAGAGAATCGATGCGGAAGTGATCCCGCCGTTCGAAATCGAAGGTCATCGGGTAAGCAGCAGTGCGATACGATCAGCGATTGGATCTGGAGACGTGAACTCCGCGAGAAAGTGGCTCGGGCGTGATTTCTCCTTGATTGGAGTCGTTGGGCACGGCCAGAGATTGGGTCGACAACTGGGATATCCCACCATTAACCTGTCACGCTCATATGACGGAATCCTTCCATTCGATGGAATCTATGCCGGGTGGGCTGAAACGTCACTTGGGAGATTTAGGGCAGCCATCAGCGTTGGGCTACGTCCAACTGTCGACGGAACCGAGAGGACGATCGAGGCCCACCTGCTGGAGTTTCCGTCCGTCGAGATATATGGAGCAACGGTCGAGTTGGGCTTTTCGACGCGATTGAGAGACGAAGTCAAATTTGACAGTTTGGAGGCCCTTAAAGACCAAATCGCCCAGGACGTTTTGACTGTTGCAAACGGGCCCCTGGTTCGCTAACGTCTACTAAGTCATGAAGAAACCCATCCTGATCATTCTGGGCATCGTAGCCCTTCTCGTCGGGATTCGCGTTGTCATGGGTCTGGGCGGACAAGATGACAAGAAACTCGTCCGTGAAGCCCTGGCTGAATCCATCAAGGCGAGCAGAGAAGGTCGACCCGGAGGAGTGATGGACAAGATTTCCGACAAGCTGGAAGTCAATGATGAGCGGTTTTCTCGCAGCCAGATTGCGAACGTCATCCGTGACTCCAAACCTGAGATCGAAGTTCTCCGACAGGATCCCGTGATCATGGGCGACGAAGCGCAGATCACTTCGCCTGTAAAAGTGAAGATTGGCTTGCCAATTGGCAACGGAACTGCCTTTAACCAAACGATCGACCGGGTGACGCTTGTTTTTGCAAAGGAATCGGCAACTGAGTGGTTGATCATTCCCACATCCAAGTGGAGACTTAAAGAAGTGAAGCTGCCAGATGACGTCATGTCGCAACTGAGTGGGCTTGGTGGGGGCTTCGGCGGATTTGGCGCCTTCGGTCTCTAGCAGTAGGGATAATGGCCCAGTAACGCCACCCAATCAACCTCTCCCCAGTTCCCCATGATTGGGCGTCACAAGAGTAGCGCTCGGAGAACGACCCAGGAGGTATCTCATCTATGAAGAAACTTATTGGCCTTGCGGCCCTTGCAACGATGCTCTCGGCAGTGATGCTTGGATGTTCACAGGCCGCTGAAGGCGATACGGCAGCGCCAGCGACTCCACCGGCAACCGGCGACGCGGCGCCCAAATAAAGGTGGCCGCCGGTTCTCGGCGGCCAAAACTTCTTCAGCCCTCCAACTTGGCGGCAAGCGTTATTTCCACGTTAAGCGCCTTGGAAATTGGGCAGCCAACCTTGGCCGCGTTCCACGCTTCCTCAACCTTCGCCGCGTCGGCTCCTGGCGCCGTCACGACCGTTTCGAGGTGGGAAGTTGTTAGCGCGAGATTTTCCATTGTAACCGTGGCCTTGGTTTCGATCTTCTCCGGGTTGATCCCCCGTTCGCCGAGTTGGGCTCCCAATGCCATTGAAAAGCAGGAGGCGTGAGCAGCCGCGATCAACTCCTCAGGGTTGGTGCCGGCAGCATCTTCAAAGCGCATTTTGAAGTCGTAAGGCACATCGCTCATCGCTCCGCTTTGGGTCGTGACCTTTCCGTTGCCGTCCTTTAGCCCGCCCTTCCAGACGGCAGTTGCATGTTTTCGCATGGTTTTCTCCTCGCAAGTAAATGTTCTCGCATAGCTTACTTGGGCAGACGAGAATGGAAGTGCCGGTGGGTAACGTTAGAATATCCATGCCCACTTCTGACGAGCTCAAAAAGCTTCCCAAGGTCGAGCTCCATGTCCATTTGGAAGGTTCGATCCGCCCCGAATCGCTTCTAAAGCTTGCCCGGCGACATTCGATCGCTCTGCCCGCCGATTCAATTGAGGGCCTTCGCGACTGGTACCGTTTTCGCGACTTTCCGCACTTTGTAGAGGTTTACGTTGCAATTTCGAAGTGCTTGCGATCGCCTGAAGACCTGGAACTGGTGGCGCGTGAATTCTTGGAGGGTCAGGCTGAACAAAACATCCTCCACACTGAAGTGACCTTTACTGCTGCCACCATCGAAGAACACGTCGGCATTCCATTCGAAGATCAAATGCGAGCGTTGAGAAGCGCTATGCGATATGGCAGCGATGAACTGGGCATCTCGATGTCTTTAATCCTCGACATCGTTCGCGGGATGACTCCCGAGCGTGCGATGACGGTCGCAGATTGGGCGATTGGCAACCACAATGACGGTGTTTGCGCACTTGGGATAGCAGGCGAGGAATGGAGGGGAACGGAAGCGTATCAGTCGGCATTTTCCCGAGCGATCGATTCAGGCGTTCCGATTGTGGCGCATGCAGGTGAAACCTGCGGCCCGGAAGTCATCTGGGATTCGCTCATCTATGCCAACGCAGTTCGCATCGGGCACGGTGTTCGATGTTTGGAAGACCCTGAGATTGTGAATGAGCTCAAACGTCGGCAGACTCCTCTCGAGGTTTGTCCTTCAAGTAATGTTTGTCTGGGAGTGTTTGAAGATTGGGCTGCTCATCCATTCAAGAGATTGATCGACGAGGGACTTTATGTCACCCTGAACTCAGATGACCCTCCGATGTTCAACACGACATTGACAAAGGAATACGAACTCGCGTGTGAGACATTTGGGCTCAACATGGAAGATTGCCGTGGCCTATCCCGCCGGGCCGCCCAGGCAAGTTTTCTACCGGATGCCGAAAAGTCTGCCCTGATCGAGGCAATTGGATGACGGAATCCAGCCTTGTTCGAGAGCTGGAGTCCCTCCTGTCTCAGGAACAAGTCTTGGCCGGTCCTGCTGCGCAGCGAGCGTACGACTGCGATGCCTATACCGTCGATCGCTCCAAACCCATGGCGATTGTGCTGCCAGAATCGACTAAAGAGGTCGCAAGCGTCGTACGGTGGTGCAACAGTGAGAGCGTGCCTTTTACCGGTCGAGGAGCGGGAACTGGGCTCAGTGGAGGAGCATTGCCGGCGTTGGGCGGCGTCGTGATCTCGACGAAGCGCCTGAACCGAATTCTAGAAATTGATGTGCCGAACAGGCGACTCAAAGCCGAGTCCGGAATCGCCAACAAGCGATTGAGCGACGCAGTGAAAGAAGAGGGCCTGCACTTTGCGCCCGATCCTTCGTCCCAGGCGGTTTCCACTTTGGGCGGAAACATCGCCGAAAACGCCGGTGGTCCGCACACGCTCAAGTACGGGGTTACCGCCCAGCACATATTGGGCGTGACTCTTGTGGATCCGACTGGCGAGATATTGGAGTTTGGCGGGCCCATGGGTAATGATCCCGGGTTCGACTTTGTTTCGTTGATTGTCGGCTCAGAAGGGACGCTTGGAGTCGTGACGGAAGCGTGGGTGAAGCTTACGCCACTTCCAACGTCCGTCGAGACGGCCCTGATTGCTTTTGGATCGGTTCGCGATGCCACACAAACCGTTGCGGACATCATTGCAGCAGGCATCGTTCCTGCCGCCTTGGAACTGATGGACCACGGCATCCTGTCGGCGCTTAGTGCAGCATTTGGATTGAGCTATCCCGTTGGCACGGCAGCACTGCTATTAGTGGAATGCGACAGTTCTTTGGATGCTGGCGCCGCCGAGGTGATCGTGCAACGGGAAATCGAAGCCGTGTCGAAGATCGCAGAGGGCAATCATGCAATGGAAATCACCCGGGCCAGAGACGAAGCCGAACGCCAGAAGCTATGGCACGCCAGAAAGAAAGGAGTCGGCGCGATGGGCAGGCTTGCTCCGTCAATCGTTACCCACGATGGGGTGATCCCACGTTCCAAGCTTCCCGAAATGCTCGAGTTCGTATACGCTGTCGCAGCGAAGCACTCGGTGAATGTGGCGAACCTGTTTCATGCCGGTGATGGCAACCTTCATCCCTGTTTCTACTTTGATGATCGGGATCCGAAGCAGGTGGAAGCCGTTGTGGAGGCCGGAGAGGAAATCATCCGTCGGTGCGTCGAACTTGGCGGGAGCGTAACCGGCGAACATGGAGTGGGCGTTGAGAAGCAGGACCTGCTGCCGCTCATGTTTTCTCCCGACGATCTGAGGCTTCAGGGAATGGCAAAGCAGATCTTTAACGATGGCGACCTCTGCAATCCCTGTAAGGTGCTTCCGAATCAAAAGAGTTGCGTCGAGCATAAGAAACGATGGCGGGGTGTGGCTTGGTGAGCGAGCTGCTCCGACCCAAATCGATCGAAGAAGTGCAAAATCTGATTAGGCATTCTCAGCATCTGTGGTTAATGGATGACCAAGAACTGGCCGAAACTGCGGGGACGACGTTTAGCTTGGAGAAGTTGACCGGCATCATTGATTTTCAACCCGCTGATCAAGTGGTTGCCGTCCGCGCAGGGGCGGGACTTGCGGATCTGCAGCAGGTTCTTTCGGCCGCGAACCAGTCACTGCCCGCCATCGAATCGGCGAGGTCGATCGGAAGCTTGTATATGGATGATCGTATTGCAGGAACGATCCGCGACATCGTTTTGGGCGCGACATTTGTTCTGGCCGACGGTACGATCGCGAAGTCGGGCAGTTCGGCGGTGAAAAACGTTGCCGGGTATGACGTTCACAAATTCATGGCGGGTACGCGCAGTTCGCTGGCAATCTGCGTAGAACTGATCCTTCGAACGTCGCCGGGGGAGCCGATCGCCGCACAGGCATCGCAAGAGATGAGACCCATCACTGAAACAACCGCTCGGTTTATGAAACGCGCCAAGCATGTTTTCGACCCAAGTGGCAAGCTCAATCCGGGAATCTGGGGATTCATGTGAGCCACCTCACCGATCTGACCACACAATGCATTCGGTGTGGATTCTGCCTGGAAGCATGCCCGACGTTTGTCTTGACCGGGGAAGAAACCGAATCGCCTCGGGGAAGGATCTACCTCGCTAGAAGCGCGGAGGAAGGGAACATCGCGTGGCACGATGCAAGACCGCACGTCGACCAATGTCTGGGTTGCCTGGCGTGCACAACCGCCTGCCCAAGTGGCGTCAAGTACGGCGAAATCCTGGAAATCGCTCGCGAGCGGACATCCAAGTCCGTACCGAAGAAGGTGTTTCTCAGCGGCATCACCAAGCCGGGGCAGCTTCGGCTGCAACTGAGTTTGGGTCGGTTGCTTCCGGGCAAGCGGATCCCCCGACTTTTGAGTCGGCTTCTGAGCGGAGAAGTGCCCGAAGCCGACCGACCGGTCGTGCCGATGAGCATCCCGCGCCGGCCCTTGGATGAAACCCAATTGCCTCCTGTCCGAGGGAAGGTGGCCATGCTGGAAGGTTGCGCAATGCGCGTGCTCTATCCCGGTGTCAACGAAGCTACTGTTCGGCTGCTACGGCGAGTCGGACTCGAAGTCTGGCAGGGTAATCAGGGGTGCTGTGGAGCATTACATGCCCACAACAGCTATCGCAGAGAAGCGATCGAGATGCGGGACCGACTGTTCGAGCAGCTGCCAGCTGAACTGCCCATCGTCGTCAACTCCGCTGGCTGTGGCAGTTGGCTGAAGGACTCGGATCGTGCGAATGTTTTTGACATTTCTGAATTCCTCGTTCAGGAAGGATTGCCCGGCGTTCTGAGACGTCTGCCCGAAAAGAGCGCGCAACGCGTGGCTTATCACGACGCCTGCCACTTGGCCCATGGCCAGGGCATAAGGTCTGCGCCGCGAGACTTGCTAAATGCTGTCCCAGGATTGAATCTAGTGGAGATTCAGGAGAGCGACATGTGCTGTGGCAGCGCTGGGATTTATAACGTTTTGCAACCCAAAATGGCGCGCGAACTTCTTGAGCGCAAGTGGAAAAACATTGAAGATTCAGGCGCCGATTGCGTGGTGATGGGCAACCCTGGTTGCCAGTCCTGGATAGGTCAGGCAGCCAAAGAGCGTGGATCATCCATCCGCGTTCAGCACACGCTCGAAGTCATCGAAGACGCCTTCGATTAACGCTTGGGTCCACGCTTGAGACGGGACCAAAAACCCTTCGATCCGGGATCGTTTTTGATTGGCTCGCGGTATGTGTGCATCGGGTGAATGAACAAGGGCATTGGCGAAGCGGTGACGTTTGGGAAGCAATGGACTTCGTTCGCTGCCTTGAGCCATCGATTCACATAATCGGCTTTTGCTGCGCTATAGCAAGCCCGGACTTCAGCGAACTCGAGCTTCGGCTTGCCCATTCGCTCTCGCTCAGCGATTACCCAGTCCAAATCCGACTGCCGAAAGAACTCGCCCTTGCCAAGGTGCAATGCACCGGCTTTGTCGCCATGGCCGTAGAAGAAGAAAGAATCAGCTTCCAAGAGCGCTTGTCTGAGTTCCTGTGCTGTTGGCTGGACCAATAGTCGGCCCGGACGCTGGCCAAGCGTAAAGCCGAATGCAAAGTTGGAAAATGGGACCCGAGCCTCATCCCCCCTAACGATCAACATCCCCGACATGAACTCATTGCGATTATATGCGTTACGTGATTTGTGTGGCCACTTCGGGCCCCTGAGTCAGAATGACGTATAGAAGTCGTTTCCGAGCGCGTGCTTTGGGGAATAGAACCCAAAACACGATCCAAATAGAATCAGCATGAACAAAACCACCGGAACTCCCCTCGTCGACATTCAGAGCACCCAAGATGAGCGCAATATCGCCATCGATCGTGTTGGTGTTCGGAATGTGAAATATCCCATGGTCGTCCGGGAGCGCGATGGAGGGACCCAATACACTCACGGTGTCTTCACGCTCACGGTGGACTTGCCACGCGAGTACAAGGGAACTCACATGAGCCGATTTCTGGAGGTGCTTGGCGAGCACAACCACGACATGAGTGTGGCAACGATTCCGGATGTCTTGGCGAAACTCAGAGAGCGGCTGAACGCCGATACCGCCCACCTGGAAGTGTCTTTCAAGCTGTTTCGTGAAAAGGCAGCTCCGGTTACCGGGAAGAAAGGGATGATGGCCTACGATTGCGGATTCTCCGCTTGGGGAGGCCTCCGCGACTGCTTTGAGTTGCTCTTGACGGTCCCCGTGACCACGCTCTGTCCCTGCAGCAAAGAGATCAGTTCCTACGGCGCCCACAATCAGCGTGGTTACGTAAGCGTTCGGATCAAACCGAATGGCGGAACTCTCTGGCTGGAAGACGTGATCGATATGATTGAAGCTTGCGGCTCGGCACCCCTATATCCGGTTCTCAAACGGCCCGACGAAAAGTTCGTAACCGAGCAGGCTTATGACAATCCGCGATTTGTGGAAGACATGGTCCGGGAAGTAGCCTTGGCTCTGGATCGTGATGACCGTGTGAAGTCCTATGAGATCGAGGTTGAGAATCACGAATCCATCCACGATCACAACGCTTACGCTTTTCTGAGCCGGGAAAAGTAAACTCCTCCTTCATGCGAGTTGGATTGGGGCTTCTCTTGCTATGTGCGGGTGCATCCGTGATGGCACAAAGTGCGGATGTTGCCGGTGTGCTGACTTATCGCCCTCCGGCAACGTTCAAGCGCGATCCGTCAACTACCGGTCGCATCGCTTTCTTCGGGCCCCAATCGGGATCCTACGCACCGTCGGTCATTATCTCTATCCACAATGCCGGGAAGCACACAGCCACAAGCATCGGCAGAGAAACTGCGGCGACAATGGCGAGGCAATCCGATATGAAGGTGCTCTCAGCCAAACAGACAAAGGTCGCTGGCAAGGCCGGGTTTACAATTCGAATCCAAGTCGACATTGGAGCCGGTGGCACCATCTTGCAGCACCATG